>JAKUSY010000386.1 GCA_022451445.1 Planctomycetota bacterium | reverse complement strand
AGCCCGGGTAAAGAGCCTTGCTGCGAGGGCGATCAAGGAGCCAGTCGGGGGTCTGGCTGCCAAGATTCTTGTTCATCTGGTCGCGATAGGCCGGGTCCCTGATTTTATTGGGATCGAAGCTCGGGTAGGCGGCGGAGGCCAGGAGGGCCCCGCTTGGGAGTTCCATGACCACGGCGCTTGCCGCCGCGTGGCCGTGGTGGGCGCACTCTGCCCACAGCTGCCTGTAGAGAAGCTCCTGAAGGTCTCCATCGATGGTCGTATTGATGTCAGTTCCATTTGACGAGGACAGGGATGTGAGCAGCTTTCGCTGGCCGGATCTTTTTCCTTCCTGCTGGAGCCGCATCCCGTATTCGCCGCGCAGGAGAGCGTCATATTTTCCTTCGATACCGCCCTGGCCTACGGAGTCGGTGTGGCGCAGGGCGCCGCGCCTGATGACGGAGAATGCCTCGGCGCTGCGAACTTCCGAGTAGTGGTCGAGCAGCCTCCCATCCTCTTCGAGGCGGTTGAGGTCTTCCTGGTTGAGCTTCCGGAGATAGCCGGTCAGGGGCCCGAAGACCTCTCCTCGAGGGTAGATTCTTCTTGTCGAGTCGACGATCCGGATACCCGGATAAAGCTCAGGGTGGTATTCGATCATCGAGACAGCCTGGAGATCGATGCCCGGCGCCAGTAGCCGATCCATTCTGTAGTGGAGGCGCCTGGAATTTTTCGTTTTCTTTCTGATGAAGAGTTCATCGGCTCCTGACTCGATATCCCGGCGAACGTCCCGGGCGACCAGGGCATCGATTTTCTCGAGCCCGGCGTCGAGGCGTTCTTCAAGGTCTTCGAGGCTGTATTCGTCGATCCGCGCGGCGAGCCTGCGGAGGGTGAGCTCGAGACGGAACAGATTTTCGGGGCGAAGCCAGAGCTCGAAATGATCCTGTTCCCCTGCGGCACTCGCCGGCCGTAATTTGAAGTTGTCTATGAAAATTTTTCGGGGGCTGAGCCGCCTGGTGATTCTTTCGGCCGCCTCCGGGGGTATCCGATCGATCGCCCGCAGCCACTGGGGCTCAAAGGGTTTTCCCCGGGAGAGAAGAGTCTCCAGCTTGTCGATGTCGACAAGCCGGCGAAGGAACCCCCTGGCCTCCGCGACCTTCGGGAAGTCTCCAAGGCGCCCGATCTCTTCGCAAACGACCTCGAAGCCGATATAGCGCGGGTTCAATTCGGAGTAGACGAAGTGAAGGTCGAAACCGGATTGGTTTTCGGCCAGCACCTCTCCGTTCCGGTCGTAGATGGCACCGCGGATCGGCGGGATGCTGATCAGGCTGGAGTTTTCCGCTCGAACTCTGAAGTGCTGATGCTTGACCGGATCGAGCTGGAGAGACCAGAGCGGTGCGAAGATGCACAAGGCGGGCAGGGCGGTAAGCCACATGAGGATTTTCAGCCGTGTCTTTGCCAAGCGGACCGCCCCCTGATAACGCCGATTCCTTTCTCTCCTGGAAGCGACCAGCGGAGGATCGGCAGGGTGATTCGGTAGACCGGCCAAGTGAGCAAGCCGGTGTAGGCCGTGGTAGCGCCAATCGAGAGGCCGCGGGCGGTCGAGGGCCCATCAAGAAGCCACCTCGCCCCATGCGGCGCAAGAAGCCCCAGTAGAATCCCGGCGATTGCCAGCAGGGCTGTCCCCCGGGCGCTCTCGGCTATGCCGGCCGATCGGCAACGAAGGATGAAGAAGGTCGACAGGAGGCATCCTGTCATATGAGGGCCCACGATGCCCGGCGACAGGGTGTCCAGCACTCCGCCTGCCAGCAAGGCGGCGGCGTAGGCCGCCGGCGGGGGCAGGACGAGGCAGGCTGTGACGAGAGCCAGCATGGTGAAATCAGGGCGTATGCCGTAAAGATCGTACAGCGGGCCGGCGACAACATGGAATCCGGCGAAGAAGGCGACCAGGCTGCAGCTCACGAGGATGCTCACCTGGGGCCCTCCCGGAGCCGGGCGAGATCTTCCCTGGCGAGGTCCTCGAGCAGGACAACCCGCCGGAGAGAGTCGATGAGCAAATCGGAGCGCACGATGGCCAGCGAATCTTTCTGCCCGGGCATCTCGCGGATGTGTCCGACGATGCAGCCGGCGGGGTAGAGCCCATCTCCCCCTTCGGTGAGAACGGCCTGTCCTTCGGAAAAAGAAGGGGTTTTGCCAAGGTGGCGGATCTCGAGCAGGGGGTAGCCCTCCCGGTCGGTTCTCCCGGTGCCCCAGAGCATCCCGGTGTATTCACAACAGCGGAAGCGGGCCCTGAAGAGGGGGTCGAGGATGCTCTGGACTCTGCCGGCGCCTGTTCCGGCGGAGGAATCGACAAGTCGTCCCACCAGGCGATCCTCGTAAAGGACGGTTGAGTCCTTGCGCAGGGCGGGAAGTCCGCGGAAGGAGATGAAAAGATATCTCTCGGCGCTGGATGGAGTCGACAGGGGGAGGACGTCGGCGACGGCGACCCGGTAGCGGGCGGCGCTCCTCTCGACCGCTCCGCCGGCGGGGTCGTAGAGCAGTCCCTTCGCGGAGGTGACCAGTTGGAGGTCTCTGTTCACTTTTCGCAGCCTGTCCTCGAGAAGGGCGATCAATTCGCCGTGCCGGGCGTTGGCAGCGGCGCCTTCGCTATTGGCCTGTGGCGCGCGAGCGATCCAGCCCGAATGAATGGCGAGGCGGAGGGCCGGGGGCGCCAGGAGGAATGCGAGCAGGAAGACGAGGTTGATGAAGGGACTTCCCAGGTAGCTTCTTTTCATTCTTCTATGTGCCCGTCCAGGGCTGGTGGTTTCAGCTGCGAAATAAGCCCTGGCTCCGGTCGCCCTATATCCGGTCCTCCGGGCATTCGAGGAACGGGCGGAACTCATCGAAATACTTGAGAACAAGCTCAAGGCCGCGGGCCACGGTAAGCCCCGGCTCTTGCGGAACATGAACTCTTGTATTGGTTGAAGCATAGATCCTGTCGGCAAGGCCGGGAAGCGAGGCTACCCCGCCGCAGAGTGTGATTCCGCTCTCCATCAGGTCAGATGAAAGCTCGGGACCCAGGCGGGCGACCAGGTCTCCTATAGAGTCGATGATGATGCTGAGCGGGCGATCGAGGGCGCGCTGCACCTCGTCGGTCCCGAGCACGACAGAGCGAGGGACCTGGACATCCCGGCCATAGCCGGTAATTTCGAGCGGCGGTCCTTCTTCACCGGGGAGGGCGCTTCCAAGACGAATTTTGACGTCCTCGGCCGTGTCGGGGCCGATCAGGATGTTATACCGATTTCGTACATAGTGGGTGATGGCTTCGTCCATCGCGTCACCGGCCACGGGGATACTCCTGGACTCGACCACGTCTCCGAGCGAGAGGACGGAGATATCCGTGGTGCCGGCGCCTATGTCGATAATCATGTGGCCGTGGGCCTCATGGATGGGCTGTCCGGCCCCCAGGCCCGCGGCGCGAGGCTGGTCGAGGAGGTAGACCTTGCCGGCGCCGGCCCGGTCGGCAACCTGCTGAAGCGCAGTCTTTGCCACGTCGGAAAGATCGGTCGAGGCGTTGATCAGGAGCCGGGGGGCGATCCAGCTCCCGTTTCTCGCCGTGCGGATAAAATGGGCGAGAAGGATCCTGGTCATATCGAAGTCGTCGATGGAGCCGCTTCTGAGCGGGCGAATGACATCTATGCTCAGGGGGGCCCGGCCGAGCATCTTCCTGGCGGTGCGCCCAATGGCCCGGCCGTCATCAAGGACCTCGTGGGTGCCTTTTTTTACCGCGAGGACAGTCGGCTCTTCGCTGACAAGCCCCCTCCCTCGTACGCAAAGCCGGGTAGTCGATGTGCCGAGATCGATCGCCATATCGGTAGAAAACAAACCGAACAGACGCGAAACCACCATTCGCTCACCTCAA
>JAKUSY010000385.1 GCA_022451445.1 Planctomycetota bacterium | reverse complement strand
TCCTTAGGCGACCCTCCACGACCCTGCGGCGTTTCAGTTTGGTTGATGCGTAGACGTGTAATACGATTGATGGTTAGCCGTCTGCTGAGGACCGCCGGGGGGAATTCTGGAAAATCCGCCTGGCTTGAAGAATCTCCTATGAAATTGTTTACCAACTGCCTGCTGGCCGCAGCCTGCATCACCCTGTCCGCGTTTACCGCATCCCGCTGTACAGCCCAGGATGCGGACGGGCTCCTGCATGCCGGCATGCTCGGATTCACGGCGAACGAGGAAGCCGCCCTTGCCTCCACCGACCTGGCCACGGAAGAGGACACCGACTGGTCGGACAGAAGCGGCCCCATCATCCGGTATCGAATCGGCGGCCTGAAATTTAAGAACGACGTCATGACCACCATGGTCAAGTATGTCAGCGCCCCCGGCATCGTTCCGCTCCTCGGCGTCTCCATAGAGGGCGGCATCTGCGACTACTTCTCCACCCGGGGCACCTTCGACCTGATCTACGGCTTTGGATCCTTCCAGCAGGACGGTCCCGAGGGCGAGCCGGTGGAAATCTGGATTGATGGCGAGTTCACCCAGCTGACCCTGAAGTACACGGCCCTCTTCCACCTGCCTCCGAGGACCCTCTGGAGCAACAGGTCCGGCTATTTCCATCCGTATATCGGGCTCGGAGTGGAGTTCGCCTGGCTCTCACAGACGGTCGACGTCAATGACAGGGCGGACATCTCCGTGGCCTTGTCGATGCACGCCAACGGCTTCGGAGTGCACGCCGTGGCGGGAGCCGAGTATGTCTTTGACGACTGGTCCATCGGCGTGGAGCTCGCCTGGAGCGCCGTCGAGGTGAACTTTCGCGACGGGGACGCCTCGCTCGGAGTGGACGGCAGAACCGACATCGGCGGCGCCACCCTCCTCTTCAGCATCGGCTACGACTTCTGAGCCGGCGGAAAGCGACCGAAGGCGCTCCTCCTCTCCCGCGGACTGCGGCCGTCGCATAGTCTTGCAGCGACCCGCTCCCGGAATTAGAATCTCTTTTTCGAAATACCGCGGATAATTCCGCCTGTTCCAGCAAACCAGGGATCTGCCCGCATGACCCACCCGTACATGAAGCTCCTCAGCGCGACCCTTCTGCTTGTCTCCCTCCAGTTTGCCGCTCCAGCCGCCGACGACTGGCCACAGTGGCGCGGGCCGGCCGGACAGGGCCACAGCGACGCCACCGACCTGCCAACCAAATGGGACGCCGAAAAAAACGTCAGCTGGAAAACATCGATCCCGGGCCGCGGCTGGTCATCCCCGGTCATCGAGGGAGAGCAGGTGTGGCTGACGACCGCGCATGAAAAACTCGCCTCCGAAGAAGACGCGAAAAAACGCCTCAAGGCCAATACCGGCGGCCAGCCGTTGACGGTGCTCGAGACGGTCAGGCTGCACGCCATCTGCCTCGACAGGAAGACGGGCAGGATTCTCCACGATATCGAGGTCCTCAGGAAAAAAGAGCCGCAGTGGGTCCACGAGCTCAACAGCTACGCCTCGCCCACCCCGATCATCGAGAACGGCCGGCTCTACTGCCACTTCGGCTCCTACGGCACAGCCTGCGTGGACACAGCCAGCGCGAAGGTGCTCTGGCGCAACCAGGAGCTCCACGTCATGCATGAGAACGGCCCCGGGAGCACACCCGTCCTCTGGAAGAACCGGGTCATCTTCCACATGGACGGCAGCGACAGGCAATATATCGCCGGCCTCGACGCGAAGACCGGCAAGCTCGCCTGGAGGACGGACCGCAGCGGCGAGATGAACAAGAACCACCAGCTGAAGAAGGCCTACGGAACGCCCCTCGTTCTCGAGATAGACGGAAAGGACCACGTAGTCTCTCCAGCCGCCGACTGGCTCTACGGCTACGATCCAGCCACGGGCAAGGAGCTCTGGAGGCTCAGCTACGGCGTGCTGGGCTTCTCGAACGTTCCCCGGCCGGTAGCGGGAAACGGGATGATCTTCCTCAGCACCAGCTTCATGCGGGCGCAGATCCTCGCCATACGCTACGGCGAGAGCGCCAATCCTTCCATCGCCTGGAGACACAAGCGGAGCGTGCCGAAGACTTCCTCTCCTATCCTCGTTGGCAAAGAGTTGTATTTCGTCAGCGACTCCGGCGGGGTTGTCAGCTGTCTCGATGCCCTCACCGGCAAGGTCCACTGGCAGGAGCGAATCAAGGGCAACCACTCCTCCTCCCCCACCTACGCCGACGGCAAGCTCTACTTCCATAGCCGCAAAGGCGTAACCACCGTCATCAAGCCGGGCAAGGGCAAGCTGGAGGTGCTGGCGAACAACCAGCTGCCCGGACAACACATGTCGAGCCTGGCGATCGCCGGCAACGCCCTCTTCCTGCGCACCGACAAGTCCCTCTATCGCATCGAAAAGAACTAGCCCCCGTCGAGAACGTCCGGCGAAGGGCCCCCCGGGACTTCCCACCGGATCAAAAACAACCTGAAAAAGCCCCTTTCGAACGCCGGTGCGATAAGTACTCTGAACCCCGGTCCTTTTCGCCTATACTTTCACTAGAGCGACTCGGGCAAGACCTTGCTCCGATGGGATACCGCGTTATTTCGCCCGGGTGCCTAGTTGAGGAGAACGACGTCATGTTGAACCTCTTGGGCGAAAAATACCGTCTCTGTGACGGACTCACCCGGCGTGACCTGCTCAAGGTCGGCGCTCTCGGTTTTGGCGGACTGAGCCTGCCGCAATTGCTTGCCGCGGAAGAACAGGCCGGGATTCGCAAGTCCAACAAGGCCATCATCATGGTCTATATGTGCGGCGCTCCCCCCCACCAGGACATGTACGACCTGAAGATGGACGCGCCGTCGGAGATTCGCGGCGAGTTCAAGCCGATCAAGACCAACGTCCCCGGCATCGATATCTGTGAGCACCTGCCGCGCATGGCCAGGGTCATGGACAAGCTCATACCCATCCGCTCGGTCGTCGGCTCGCCCAACGGCGCCCACGACTCCTACATCTGCTATACCGGTAGGCAGAAGCCGAACGAACCGCGCGGAGGCTGGCCAAGCGTCGGCTCCTGCGTCTCGTCTCTGCTGGGGCCTTCCGAGGCGGCGATCCCGCCATTTGTCGGGCTGTCACCGAAGGCGGGGCACCCGCCCTACGGCTCGCCCGGGCTCCCGGGCTTCCTGGGGCAGAGGCATTCAGCCTTTCGTCCCAACGGGCAGGTCGGTGAAGACATGGTCCTCAAGGACATGAACCTCGGGCGCCTCGGCGACCGCCGAGACCTGCTCGACTCCTTCGACAGCTTCCGCCGCTCGGCGGATTCCCTCAGGTCGGTAGCATCACTTGACCGCCTGCAGCAGCGCGCCATGGACATCCTGACCTCGAACCGACTGGCTGAAGCCTTCGACCTCTCGAAGGAGGATCCCAGGACCCTCGAGCTCTACGGAAAGGGCGACCCCAAGAAACACGGAGATGGCGCGCCTCTGAACCTGCAGCACTTCCTGCTGGCGAGGCGGCTGGTCGAGGCCGGCTGCCGGGTGGTCACGCTCAATTTCGGGCGCTGGGACTTCCACTCGAACAACTTCAAGGAGCTGAAAAACAAATACCTCCCCCTCTGGGACCAGGGCGTCACGGCCCTGGTAGAAGATCTCCATGCCCGCGGGATGGACTCCGACGTGTCCTTCGTCGCCTGGGGCGAGTTCGGCCGCACCCCGAAGATCAACAAGAACGCCGGGCGCGACCACTGGCCGCAGGTCGGCGGCGCGCTGCTGGCCGGTGGCGGCATGAAGGCGGGCCAGGTGATCGGTTCAACCGACCGTCTCGGCGAAGGACCAAAGGACCGCCCGGTACATTTCGGTGAGGTCATCTCGACGCTCTACCACAACATGGGCATCAACGCGC
>JAKUSY010000384.1 GCA_022451445.1 Planctomycetota bacterium | reverse complement strand
GTTCCGCGCAATAGCCATCTTCGCTGAGGGCCTTGCCCACCTCGAAGTGGTCACCCCAGCAGGCGAGCTCGATGCCATCGTAGCCAAACTGCTTGGCCTTCTCGCACATCGTGTCAAAGGGCAGATCGGCCCACTGTCCTGTAAAAAGCGTCACCGGGCGTGTCACGGCTGGGATTCCTCCTTCATTTGAAGCTGGCAAAATGGATTGTCTGGAATAACTGGTAAGCCCCCTATGATCCATACATGGAGCTTCAAGATCAATCCACTATCTGCCGCCTTGCACGAGTCTTCTCAACTCTTTCCCCCACAGCGACAGTTGCACCCCGGAGGAAGCATCGCTTAGGGTAAGAAACGAAGAGAACAATCCCCGGGCAGAGCCAGGAAAATGAAGAACCTCATTGTAACGATAACCCTGCCGCTGACCTTCCTGGTCGTGTCCCTATGCGGCCAGCGTGCCGTCGCCGAGAACTGGCAGGCATGGCGCGGGCCGCGTGGAGATGGTACCAGCAGCGAGAAAGACCTGCCGGTCGAGTGGAACGGCAAGACAGGCGAAAACATCGCCTGGAAGACAGCTATCCCCGGAGTGGGCCACGCCTCGCCGATCGCCTGGGAGGACCGGATCTTCACCATCAGCACGCTCGAGGATACAGGCGAACGCATCCTGCTTTGTCTGAACCGCAAGGACGGGAGCATCCGCTGGCAGCGCACGGTCTTCAAGGGACCGCTGGAGACGATCCATCGCCTCAACAGCCGTGCCTCGAGCACGCCGGCCACCGACGGCAAGCTGGTCTTCGTCACCTTCCTGAAGGTCGACGGCCGCACCATCCCCGCCCCCAACGTCAGCGCTCCCCGCCTCATCACTCCCGGCACCATCCTCGTCGCCGCCTACGACCTGGAGGGAGAAAAAAAATGGGCGGTTGAAATCGGCGGCTTCATCAGCGCCCACGGCTTGAATGCCTGCCCGGTCCTCTACAGGAAGCTCGTCATCATCAACGGCGACCACGATGGAGATGGCTACATCGCCGCCCTCGAACGGAACACGGGCAAGGTCCGCTGGAAAATCGATCGCAAAAACAAGCCCCGCAGCTACGTTACCCCCATTATCCGCGAGATCGACGGCCGCACCCAGATGGTGCTCTCCGGCAGCAAGTCGGTCGCGAGCTACGACCCTGCCACAGGCAAGGAGCATTGGTTCATCGATGGCCCGACGGAACAATTCGTCGCGTCGATGGTCTACGATGGAAAGCTCCTCTTCATCACGGGAGGCTATCCCGCGCGTCACATCCTCGCCATCCGCCCCGACGGCCGGGGCAACGTCACCAGCACGCACATCGCCTGGCGCACCAACAGGGGCGCGGCCTACGTTCCCTCGCCAATCGTCGAGGGCTCCTACTTCCTCATCGTTTCAGACAGTGGAATCGCCAGCTGTTTCGAAGCGAAGGATGGCAAGCGTCTCTGGATGGAACGCCTTGGAGGAGGGCATAGCGCCTCGACGGTATCGGCCGGAGGACTCGTCTACTTCGTCTCCGACAAGGGCGTGACGACCATCGTGCGCCCGGGCTCGAAATTCGATGTCGTCGCGAAGAACGAGCTCGGCGAGCGCTGCACAGCCTCGCCCGCCATCAGCGCTGGAACAATCTACATCCGCGGCCACAAGAACCTCTTCGCCATCAGGACAGCCGGGAAATAGCCCCGCCATCGACAAAACCCGGGAGCTGGACATGTTGACATCAGGGGAAGCGGGGCTGAAGATGGAGACCGTCAAGAACAGCTGAAAACGAGGTCCTCGATGCCCAGGTACACTCCCATAGCCGCCGTAGTTCTCGTCCTCACGCTCACCTCCGGCACGGCTTTCCCCCAGCAGAAGGGCAAGCGGCACACCTGGAGCGGCATCGAGCGCATCGTGGCGGTCGGCGATGTCCACGGCGACCACGCCCAGTTCCTCAAGACCCTCTTCGCAGCGAAGGTCATCGACAAGGATGCCCGCTGGATCGGCGGCAAGACGCACCTCGTCCAGACCGGTGACCTCTTCGACCGCGGTCCTGATTCGCGCAAGGCGATGGATCTCCTGATGAAGCTCGAGGTCGAGGCGGAGAAGGCCGGCGGCTACGTGCATTGTCTCGCCGGCAACCACGAGGAGATGATCCTGAGGGGCGACTGGCGCTACGTACACCCCGGCGAGGTGCAGGCCTTCGGCGACAAGGCGAAATACAGCGCCGCGCTCGGCCCCGGGGGCGTCTACGGCAAGTGGATCCGGGAACACAACGGCGTCATCAAGATCAACGACGTGCTCTTCCTGCACGGCGGGCTCGGCGGAGCCTACGCCACCATGTCCCTCGATGCCCTCAACGAGGGCATCCGCAAGGGACTCAATACCGGCACCGGCATGGCCCGCGACTCCAACGGACCGCTCTGGCACCGCGCCCTCGCCAGGGGAGATGACGCGAGCGTCAGCGAACAGGTCAAGCCGATCTTCAGAACCCACGCAGTGAGACATGTCGTTCTCGGCCACACGGTCTCCGGACGCATCATCCCCAAGGCCGGCGGTAAGGTCATCCTGATCGACGTCGGCATGTCGAAGGCCTACGGCGGCCCCGCCGGCTGCCTGGTCATCGAAAAGGGCGTCTTCTACGCCAACTACGCCGGCCACCCCCAGCTGAAGCTGCCCGTGAAGACAAGCGTCCCGGCCGGGACGAAAAAATAGGGCTTCATGGACTACGACCACACGCAGCCCTCCCCGCTCTTCCTCTTCCTGGCGGCCATAGGCATCGGCTTCTTCGTCGGGGGGAGCCAGGTCGATGGACAGAAGCTCTCCATCACCCTCTTCAGCATCGGAGCCGTCTGGTTCCTCCTCGGCCTCTCCTTCAGGCAGGTGACCTGCCGGAACGAGGGCGATCACCTGCGGATCAGCTTCGGCCCGCTCCCCATTTTCAGGAGGAAGCTCCTGTATGCCCGGCTGGAAAAGGTCGAGCAGAGCCGCAGCAGGCTCCTCGATGGATGGGGAATCCACCTGTGCACCCGCGGCGGCTGGGTCTGGAACCTCTGGGGCTTCGATTGCGTCGACCTCGACTCCACCGGTGGAAAAAAGCTCCGCCTGGGAACCGATGATCCCGAGGGCCTCGCCGCCTTCCTCAAAACAAAGATCCCTCCGCCGGAAGGCGGGGACGATTCCTGAACCCCCTGCACCCACCGGCCGTGGAGATGTGTCTTATTCGCAGCCGGTGAAGCTCTCGCAGCCGAGATCACCGGGACTGCCGAGCGCGTCCGGAGCGGTTCCGCAGCCGCTGCCGAAGTCGGGTGGACCCGGAGCCGGCGGCGGCTCGCCGCTGAGGAAAAGGTAGTTGAGCAGGAAGACGGCGTCGGTGAGGTTCACCTGGGCGTCGTTGTTGGTATCGGCGGTCTCCATGCAGCCGGGCTGGACGCCGGCCTGGAAGAGGTAGTTCAGGACCTGGACGGCGTCGGTCAGGTTCACCAACCCGCTGGAGTCGACATCTCCGCGTGAGAAGATGTCCGGTGGATTCTTCACCACCTCCCTCACCTCGACCGAGATGGAGAAGGCGCCGGCGGCGGCAGCGGTCTCGCTGCTGACGACGACCGTGTAGGTTCCAGGCCCGAGCTCGATATCGAGGCAGGCATCGGCGTCACCTTCCGGGCAATTGTCATTGAAGGCCACCTCGTCGCAGAAATCGTTCCAGAAAGAAACGTTCGGTTCGAAAGCGTCCGAGGTCACTGAGATCGTTCCCGCGAAGATCTCGTCGATCTCGAGCGAGAAAACCTCGATCGGCTGGTCAAACGGGGGCAACCTGCAGCCGCTGGCGCCGAGCTCGCCCCCGGTCGCCTCCCCCACCCTGAGCACTCCGGAATCGCAACGATCAGAGAAGGTGCCGAGTCCGCCCT
>JAKUSY010000383.1 GCA_022451445.1 Planctomycetota bacterium | reverse complement strand
GCGGCATGGGGTGCGGTCTAACAGGGCACGATCCCGGTACAGTCGGCCTCTCTAACCGTCCTGTTCTTCATCGAGGCGGAGGACAGCCTGGACGCGGCGGCGGACTGGCCCGCGGGAGGCGTCGATTCGAGGGCGCTCTACCGCACGAGGGATGGCCAGGCGCGTCTCGGAGAGCTGCACAATATCAGGATCATCATGACGCCTGATGACATCTCCCGCCTCTACCAGACGACGAACGTCATGTCGAATGACCTGAGCGGGGCGACGGTGGTCTACAACGAGCGGGAGGCCTTCTATGACGCCGGGGTGCGTCTTCGCGGCAGCGAGCGGGGGCGGCCAACCTCCAACAGGGTGAGTTTCAATATCCGTTTTCCGGCGGACCACCTTTTTCGTGGAGTCCATCGCAGCGTTGGTATCGATCGGTCCGGCGGTTGGTCTGGGCTGGTTCCGTCCCAGTCCCAGGACGAGATCCTCATCAAGCACTTCGCCCAATACGCCGGAGGCGTTCCGAGCATGTACGATGATCTCTGCCGGGTCATAGCGCCGAGATCCCAGCACACCAGCAACGCCCTGTTGATGATGGCCAAGTACGGGAACGTGTATCTCGACTCGACCTTCGAGAGTGGCGGCGATGGAACCAATTTCAAGCTGGAGCTCATCTACCACCCGACCACGGCGAACGCCCAGGGTTACAAGAACCCCCAGCCGGACGGGGTCATCGGGAGCGATTTCCGGAATCTCGGTGACGACAAGGAGCCCTATCGATGGAACTTTCTGATAAAGAGCAACCGGGGCCGGGATGACTACAGCAAGCTCATCGCCCTGTGCAAGGCCTTCAGCGCTTCGAGCGCCACCCGGGATGCGGAGACCAGGGCCATCATGGACATCGACATCTGGATGAGAACCATGGCGGTCTACTCTCTCGGAGGCGTAAACGATGCCTATACCTACGGCAACAACCACAACCTGATGGTCCACGCGCCCGCCGGTGATGGGAAGGTGATGGCGATGCTCTGGGATACGGACTTTTCTTTTACCCGCTCGGCGACCTCGGGCCTGTGGGGAGACCAGGGCCTGAGGCGTATTATCGAGATCCCGGCCAACACCCGTCGCTATTACGGTCACCTCGATGACATCATCGACAAGTCGTACAACGCTGATTACATGCGGCATTGGACCGAGCATTACGGCTCCATCACCGGCCGGAATTTCGGCGGTATTCTCAACTACATCCGGACGCGCGCTGGCTTCGTTCGGGGCCGCCTGCCCTCCGCGGTTACTTTTCGCATCACAACCAACGGCGGGAATGACCTTACGGTAAATTCCCTGGCCGTGACCCTTGAAGGCGAGGGCGGTATCGATGTGCAGGATTTCGCGGTGGGCGGATCGGAGACCCCCCTCTAGGCATCCTGGAGCAGCCTCTCGCGCTGGAGGCTCATCATTCCAGTCGCGCCGGGCGAGAACGAGATTACGCTGCTGGGACTGGCCACCGACACCGAGGTCTCGGCCCCCGACTCGATAACGGTGACCTCCACGGCCTCCTTCCCCGTTCCGGCGCTCCTCTCGGTGGACCCCGGCGAGGCCGCGGTGGGTGAGAGCGTCGCCATCGACGGGAGAGATTTCTACCCGGGGCTCGAGGTTTTCTTTGGCGAGGTTCCGTCTCCCTCGGTCGTTTTTGAGCCGGGCGGGGCTGGCGGGAGAGTCCTCGCGGAGGTCCCCGCGGGCGCTCCCGGTCCGGCGCCCATCACGGCGCGAAATACCGGCTCCGCCTTCTCAGGCAGTCTCCCCTTCAACATCGTTGCGGTTGGCGGCGTTTTCATACGCGGGGATTTCAATATGGATGGGCAGGTCGATATCAGCGACCCCGTGGCCCTGTTGCGGCATCTCTATCTCGGCAATCCCGGGAGCTGCCTCGACGCCGGAGATGTGAACGACAACGAGGTCCTCGACATCACCGATGCCATCAGGATCCTGGCCTTCCTCTTTCAGCAGGGGCAGGCGCCGGCGGCGCCTTTCCCTGATGCCGGGATCGATCCGGATGATGGGGAAGCTCTTGGTTGTGAGGCAGGCGCTCAGTAGCCGCTTCTGGTCAGTGCGCCATGCGGCTCTTGCGGTCCTCCGCGGTGTCCTGTTACCGTAAATGGCTGGATATCCGCAGCTCCCCATTGCCGAGGAAAGATACATGCAACGTCTATCGCTCATAGCGGCGCTTGGCGCGCCCCTGTTGGTTTTCGCTGGAGTCGCCAAGGCTGACGTCAGCCTCCCTAACGTGATTGACAGCCATATGGTGCTGCAGCGGGATATGCCGCTGAAGGTGTGGGGGTTCGCCGGCAGGGGAGAGCCGGTCATGGTCGAGCTGGCGGGAAAAAAGATCGCCACGAAGGCGAACGAAAAAGGGGAATGGCTGGTCACCCTGCCTGCGATGAAGGCGGGCGGGCCACATACGATGACCATCGCCGGGAACAATAAGATCACGTTGACCGACATCCTTGTCGGCGAGGTGTGGATCGGCTCCGGGCAGTCGAATATGCAATGGAACGTCGCCGGTTCCAACAATGGAGGGAATGAAATCGCCGCGGCGAAGTATCCGAAGGTGCGCTTATTCCTCGTACCCAACGTTCTCAGCGGCATTCCCAATAAGGATGTGAATGCGACATGGAAGGAATGTTCTCCGGCCACGATCCCTTCTTTTTCAGCGGTTCTTTATTTTTTCGGACGCCATCTCCACAAGGAATTGGATATCCCGATCGGACTGATTGCCTCAGCCTGGGGAGGCTCTCTCATAGAGCCCTGGACACCGCCCCCCGGTTTCGCCGGGGTCGAGAAGGTGAAGGGAATCTCAGCTAACGTGAGAGCGACCCAGATCGCCTACCTGGAGGCTCTCGGCAAGAGCCTTGCCTCTCCCTCGGACGCGGGGAAGGCCTGGCTGGTCGAGGCCCTGGCCGCGGCAAAAAAGGATGAGGTGCTTCCGCCGGCGCCCGAGCTGGCGCTGCCGGGGCATGCCCTCGCGGGGTGGGCGGCTCCAACCAGCATGTACAACGCGATGATTAACCCTCTCGTTCCTTTCGCTTTTCGTGGGGCCATCTGGTACCAGGGCGAGTCGAACCTCGGCGATGGAATGCTCTACGCTCACAAGAAGAGGGCGCTCGTGGAAGGCTGGCGAAAGGTCTGGGGGCACGACCTGTCCTTCTACTGGACCCACCTGGCGCCGTACAACTACGGCGGCGACCCGGGGCGCCTGCCGAGGATCTGGGAGGCGCAGCAGGCGGCTACCGCCATCCCCGGCACCGGCACCACCGTGATTACCGACATCGGGAACCTGCGGGATATCCATCCGCGCAATAAGCAGGAGGTCGGCAGGCGGCTTGCCCTGGTCGCCCTGGCAAAAGATTACGGGCGCGACATTGTCTATAGCGGCCCTGTCTACAAGGGGATGAAGGTCGAGGGAAGCAAGGTCAGGATCTCCTTCGACCATACAGGCTCCGGGCTGGCGTCGCGTGACGGTAAGCCACTGAGCCGGTTTGAAATCGCCGGCGAGGGAGCTTTTGTCGCAGCTTCGGCTGTAATTGACGGCAAGACGGTCGTCGTCTCGAGCGATAAGGTGAAGGCGCCATCTGCCGTGCGGTTCGGATGGCATCAGCTGGCCGAGCCGAACCTCCAGAACCCGGAGGGTCTGCAGGCCTGTCCGTTCAGGAGCAACAGCACGGCTCCGAGCGTCTCGGGCAAGAAGATGTTCGTCTCTTCCTCTCCTGTGGAATTGGACTGTATCGAGGAGGGCGGAGTGATTCGCTACACCACAGACGGCTCGACTCCGACGGCGAAGTCAACCGGGTACAAGGAGAGCTTCGAGATCAAGGACACGACGACCGTCAAGGCGCGGTTTTTCCGCGCCGATGGG
>JAKUSY010000382.1 GCA_022451445.1 Planctomycetota bacterium | reverse complement strand
GGCTGGAGAACCCGGTTTTCTGCAGGCATTGGCATATTCCTCTGCAGGCCGGCTCCGACAGGATCCTGGAGATCATGCGGCGTGGATATTCGATTGACGATTTCAGGCGGGCGGTTGAAGAGCTCCAGGCCCGTTTTGAAGATCCCTCGATTACCACCGATGTGATCGTGGGCCATCCCGGTGAAACGGAGGACGAATTTTCTGAGACGATCGAGAGATGCCGGGAGTTCGGTTTTTCGAAGATACACGTTTTTCCTTTCAGTATGAGGGAGGGGACCCTGGCGGCATCCCTGAAGCGGGATGTGGTCGAACATTCCGAGGTTCGCCGGCGAGCCGGGATCCTCGGCGAGCTTGACCGCGAGCTCAGCCTTGAATACAGGAAGCGTTTCATTGGACGCAGTCTCAATGTACTCGTGGAGGGCGCCTCCGGCGGGAGGGAGGGTTGGCTCGCTGGGACGGCTGGGCGCTATCTGAAGGTCGCCTTCCCGGCTCCGTCGGCCGAGGCGAGCAGGCGTTTTCAGGGTACGCTTCAGCGGGTAAAAGTTGACAAGATCACCCGGGGAGGTCTCGATGGCCGCTGGGACGAGCTGCCCGTTGATGCCTCTGGTGTCACCCTGTATTGATTCTTCGATGAGGTGGTGCGATGGTTGGAATACCTGAAGATCTCCGGGAAGGTTCGGGAAACCCGGTGCTCGATGCGGCTCGGCTGCTCCGGCAGCGGTTGGAATTGAACCGCCGCTTCGGTTGGGATGTGCCGATCGGGGCCGCTTCACAACAGCGGGAGGCCGCTGCTGAACCGGCTGCCGGTGACGACAGTGAGAAGGAGGCGGCGCTCGAGCCCATCCGGGCCGAGGTGGCCGACTGTACTCTCTGTGGGCTCTGCGAGGGCAGGACCAATACGGTTTTCGGGGTGGGAGATGCTCTCGCCAGGCTTCTCTTCATTGGCGAGGGGCCCGGCCGGGAGGAAGATCTCCTCGGCGAACCCTTCGTTGGCAGGGCGGGAGAGCTGCTTGACAAGATCATCAGCGCGATGGGGCTCGAGCGCGAACAGGTCTATATCGCGAATATCGTCAAGTGCAGGCCACCGGAGAACCGCAATCCGACACCGGAAGAAATGGCCGCCTGCCTTCCCTATCTCAAGCGTCAGATCGAGGTTCTCCAGCCCGATGTCATCTGCGCTCTTGGCGGAGTGGCGGCCAAGGCTCTGCTCTCCACCGATTTGAGCGTTGGTCGTCTAAGGGGAGAGTTTCATAATTACGCGGAGATTCCAGTCAGGGTTACCTACCATCCGGCATACCTGTTGAGAAGTCCCCATGAAAAGGCCAAGACCTGGCAGGATATCAAGGCTGTGATGGAGTTTCTCGGCCTGGAATTGCCTGTCCGGGGCGGGGGGGAATAGCGGACACCTGCCGGAGCCACTCCGGGGGTTTTTCGACGGCGGGTTCTTGTCTCTTGACTTAAGGTTTGGCCAAACTTAGACTCGAAGTTCACCCCTTCGGGTGAATCCGTAAGAGTTTTAAAGCAAGCAACTTTCAGAGACGTTGAGCACGCGTCTTTCGACATCGGATCGTATGGAGCCGATGTCGAAAGTTTTGCGTGCCTGGACGGATTGCAGCGCTGTCTGATGCCGTATTCGTCCGGTCTCGAGGTCTGTATCTATTGACAGATCCGGGCGGACAATGTGATCGCTACCGGATGAATGGAAATGATGTTGAATGGATTGACTCTACTCCCTTGATTCGAGGGGCGGAGCACTGGTGTCGAAGGTATGGCCGATGCGGTTTCTCTCGTTGGATTCTCGTAATTACGGACAGGGAGCCGATGGCTGCCGAGTTAAATACGGGATTTATGAGCGGAAACTTGCACTGCGTTTGACTTGTTATCGGAGGGTATGATACGATCTATAGACTTGCGAAATATAATGGTAACAGAGTGTTAGGTGAATTTTGGCCCCTTTGGGGTCTCTTGATTAAACTTAGTAGAGGGAGAGGCTTCGCTCCCTCCGGTTTAAATATTCACCGTGCAGATCCAAGTGGTGCTGCTCATCCAGTTTCGTGGTCTCGGTTTCTTAGGGACTAAGCTCATCAAAATTTCAGCCTGTTTGTGATGACTTCCGCCCGCCCCTCAGGGCGCGGGAACGCGGGCGTTTTGTCACTTGCAGGATCCAGGTTACCCATCGCGCTGCTGGCGAGGGGGACAGGTTTCTCACCCAGGGAATCAGGTAATGGCAATCAATACAGTTTGGAGTATCGACCTCGGCAAATCTTCACTGAAGGCCGCCAGACTCAGACGCTCCCAGGGCAATGTAGAAATAATCGCTGTCGACAAGGTCGACTATCCGCTGGGCGAAGGCGGCGAGGACACTTCAGCTCTGGCGCGTGAGGCTCTCGAGGTTTTTCTCGCCCGCAACTCGGTCAAGGATCCTGTCGTTGTCGCCCATCCCGGACAGGGCACCTTCTCCCGGTTTATCAAGATGCCGGCCTTCGACCAGAAGAAGGTCGATGAGATGGTCAGGTACGAGGCCTCGCAGCAGATTCCTTTCCCCCTTGATGAGGTGATATGGGATTACCATGTCGTCGATCGGGAGTACCTTCCAGGGGAGGAGAGGGAGGTCGCGCTCTTCGCGATCCGCAGGGAGGCGGTCGAGGATTTTCTCCTCGAGTTCACCAACAACGAGCTCGCTGTAGAGTCGATCTCCATCGGTTACCTTGGGGTCCTGAACTACGCTGTCCATGACCTGGCGCTGGAGGAGCCTTCGATCATCCTCGATATCGGGGCCTCTCACACCGATCTCATCCTCATGGACGGAGACCGGTTCTGGATCCGCGCGGTTCCGCATTCGGGCAACGAGATTACCAGGGCGATCCAGGAGCGTTTCAATCTCGGGTTCGCCGAAGCGGAGAAGCTGAAACTGGCGACCGCGCGGGAGCCCCAGAAGGCGGTCAAGATATTCCAGGCGATCATCCAGCCGAAGCTGAAAGAGCTGGTCGGTGAGATCCATCGCTCGATCGGCTTCTACAGGAGCCAGCATGGCGAGGTCAATTTCTCCAGGCTCTATCTCCTGGGTAATGGTTCCAGGATCATCGGCATCAAGCGCTTTCTCCAGGAGAGCCTCAATACGCCGGTCGAGAAGGTCCAGAGCATCAGCCACTACCGGGTGAGCCGGGAGGCGAACCTGAAGTTGCTCCAGTCCAATCTTCCCGCCTTTTCCACCGCCCTCGGTTCAGCCATGCACATATTGGGGGATGCCGCCTGCAGTGTGGACCTTGTGCCGGCTGAAGACAAGATTGCCAAGGAGGTCAACCGTAAGAAGAAGCATGTCTTTATCGCGGCGGCCATTGTCCTGTTGGCGATGCTGATCAGTAATTACCTTCTGACAAAGCAGACGAGTGATTTCAAAGGCGACGCGGCTTTTGCCAATAAAGAGATGGCTCCCCTGAAAAAGGGCGAGGGAGGCAAGGCTGCCTACGACGACCTGGGCCTGGAACTTGGCGGGTTGATCTCCGATATGAAGGGGATTGTCGAATTGCGAGGGCGAGTGCTCTCCGCGCTCCAGTCGCTCGATTCTATCCAGGCAACCTATCCCAATTCCAACAGCCCATCGCTTACGGTACCCGTGAAGGATGGCGCTCCCGCTCTCGGTGAGCAGATGGAAGAGCTGCTGTCTCAGCGGCTCTGGATTCCCTGGGCCCGGTTCAGCCGCCTTGATGATCCGACGGCCAAGGATCCGAAGAAGGGCAGTGACGTGCCGACCGAGCCGACCTATGAATTCAAGGTCCGAGTGATGGTCAAGAGCAAGGACAACCTGGAACAATCGGTCGCCTTTATCCGTGAGAAATTTCAAAAGCCTCTCGAGGCCGCCTTGAAATCAGAGGGTCTCGATATAAAGCCTTCCAAGGAAGGTGGCCCCC
>JAKUSY010000381.1 GCA_022451445.1 Planctomycetota bacterium | reverse complement strand
TTGATGTGCTTGACCAGCAGCCCCTCCACCTGGCGCCCAATCACGCCGGGAGTCTTGTCAAATATCGCCGTTATGCGAACCCCCTGCCTTACAACCCCCCTGTAGCGGAAGAGGGCGGAGCCGAGGTTGCCGAGCCCGACAAGCGCAACGTTCCATATTCTGTCGGTTCCGAGGATCTTCCGGATCTCGACAATCAGGTTTTCTATTTTGTAGCCGATCCCGGGGAAGCCGAACTGGCCGAAATATCCCAGGTCTTTGCGCACCTGCGCCGCCGTCACCCCAAGGGCTTTTGCAAGGTCCTTGGAGGAGGTCGTTGCCGCCCCGGTAATACGAAGTGACTCGAGATGGCGCAGATAGAGTGATAGACGAGCCGCGGCAGCTTTCGGGATGACATTTTGCGGATCTCGTTCACCCGGCGTCATTTTTTTACCCGAGGACCTTCAGCCCTTCGCAGATAAGTCGGGACCAGGTTTCCATCTCATTGATTTTCTCGCCAAGATCGTCAATTGCCACAAAGGAGCCTTCGAGCTGCTCGACCTCCCTGACGGAGACGGCCTCCTTCTTTATGGAGATTTTGAATACCATTCCAAAATGCACTGAGCCGACGGGGTTGGAGTCATCATTGAGCAGGCCAATCGGATCCACCTTCCGTTCCTGGGGGACGGAGAGTTCCTCCTCAAGTTCACGCAGCAGCGCCCGCTCGACAATCCCGTCATCAATATGGTCATCAACCGGATTGATGTGGCCGCCGACTCCAAGGCTGTAGAGGTCGTGAAGGCGCTTTTCTCCACCGCCTTTTTTCCTCTTCATAAGAAACCACCTCTCGCTGCCGGCTGGGGGAACATACGAAACAACGGCATAGGGGATTATCTGTTTGTAGCTCGGGTCTTCCTCGACGTCATCCCTTGGGAGGAACAACGAGTTCTCTGCGATCATCTGCAGATAGGGATAGGCATTCTCTTCCCTGAAGCCCTGGAAAGCGGTGTCTTCATTACAGAATAATATTTCTCTGGGTACCACCAGAACCTGTTCGCCCATGGTTTCCTCCACCGGTTTTACTGCCGCGCAGCTGTTTTCAGCCAGGCTGGCGCTTCATACTACAACGCTTCCCCTTATTACGAAAAGGCACTTTCTTCGTTGAAGAGGGACTCCACGGCAGGCACTCATCTCCTGGCGGCGAATTTTGCCGCTGATGCCACTATGTCCATCTCAAGAGGCACGCGGCAGGCCGGGAAGTTCGACCCCGGCTCGTACCAGCATCCCCTGCAGCTTCGACAGATGTTGCGGGGCGGCCTTTACCGACAGACTCTCAAGCTGGTCCCTCAAGGCGCGCCTGGCCCCTTCAGGATCTTCCGTTTCAATCTCCACCTCGTAGCTCTTGCCTCCATCGGCGTAGGTCACTTCATCCAGTTCGAGAAGATAGCCTCCGAGGGCCCTGCGGCGGCGGATCGTGTTCAGCTGCCCGATCAAGCTGAGTTCCAACTCGCCGTAGTGTTTTTTGAGAACCCGCATCGGCTCCAGGGCTTGCCCATACAGGATCGATGGGGCCCTGAGCGCCTCCTTGAACAGTTCTTCGGAGATCTCGCACTCGACCTCAATGACGTCAAAGTAGCCGGGACTCCCCGCTTGCTCTCTTCCCTTTTTGAATCCGAGAATTACGATGCCTTTTGAGCGAAGACGAAGCATTCCCTGCCCCCGGGCCAGATCATAGGAATGCGTGTCGAAATAATAATTGTCCTGGCCCTCCTGTCCTGGGGGCGCGGCGGCAGCGCACCGCTCGATCATTCGAAGGTAATCCTCCCTGCCTTCGAAGTGATATTTCAACTCAAGTTCTCGAGGTTCGGGCACGGCTCAGTCTTCTTTCATGTCAAAATCCTCGAGCCAGCGATCGATGTCTTCCCCCTTGGGGGCGGAAGGCTTTCCATCGGGCAGTTCAGCCTGCCGGTCACCCCCACGAACGGCCCACAGCTTTTTTCCCAGGGCAGCGAGGAACTCCTCCGATGTCATCGAGCGAACCCTGAGCCCGCGGAGCCTGCGGTTGATGTCCTTCAGGTCGGAGCTGACAATCGTGGGCTCGCCTTTGCCTAAATAGTCTTGGGCAAGATCTAATATCGTGTCGTCCGCTGTTTTTCCGGTTGGAGAAAAACAGGTCTTCAAGCCCGTACGGCCCGGCCCGGGCCTGGTTCCGCGCCCCTGCCCATCGTATACGAGCAGGATCTCTGAGGCCCCGCCCAGGGAGAGAAACTCCTGCAGGTTCTTTTCTATTCCGAGGCGAGCCTCCTCGATCCTCGCCGCATTCATCAGATCCGGGGTGGACTTCCAGAGGAGATTGTACCCGTCAATAATATAGGTCTTCACAAGCTGCCCTATCTGGCCCGGCTCTGTCCGGGAGACCTTCAGGTAAAGGCCCCGGGCTGGGGCCGGCCGGTAATTCAGTTGGCTGACAACGCATCCAGGAGATGCCTGGCGCGAATGGCCACGTCAAGCTCCTCGAGGAGAGTCTGCTGGAATTCCATATCTTTAATGAAATGGTATGCCAGGAAATCTACGAGAAAACCGACACTGGATTCTTCAGCGAATGACTTCTGGAGCTTGGCGAGCCCCGAGTGTTCCTTCCCCATGCCCCGGAGGGCGATGTCCAGGAGCGCCTCCATGCTCAGGCGGAGGTTTTTGCGGCCCTCCGCAGAGCATGGCACCCGCTCTTCCAACTCGACCAGCACCCCGCGCCTGTAGATCCTGCCTTCGATCTCTCTTTCGAGACGCGCCCTCTTTTCTCCAAGAAGGACAATGTCGTAGGTGCCATCATCTCTTGCCTGGTAGGCGACGATATTGCCGACGGAAACCACCGGATGGACCTCGGGCGAGCCAAAATAATCGTTCTCGTAGCCGGGCTTCAGAAGGGCAAGGGCGATGAGTCCATGGCTGTCGAGTGCCTCTACCAGCATCTCGATGTACCGCGCCTCGAAAATATGAAGGGGCTGCACGATTCTCGGAAAAAGAATCACCGAGGGCAGCGGAAAAACAGGAATGGGACGACCGTCAAATATCTTCACTTTTCTTTCGCCAGCCCTTCGATCCAATCACTTCGCAGGTGCTTGTATTTTTCTTCATTGCCGAGATAGAAGCCCTTGTGGTCGGGGTTCTGCCGGAAGCCCCTGTAGATCGCATGGCAGAGATAGCAGACCGTGACGTTTTTCCATCGCCAATAGACCAGGAAGTCGGTTGCCGCCAATGCAAAGAGACAGTAGATGCCCGTGAGATGGTCGACAAGGAGCATCACGAGGAAAGCCCCCATGAGGGAGCTCAAGGCGACCATCAAGCCCAGCTGCCTGTTGAAATCTTTCTGAATATAGAATTCCTCACTGGCGCAGATGGCGCATTTCTCTACAGGAGAATCAGTTCCGAGAGCCTCGATGCCGGATTCGAATTTGAATCCGCACCCGGGACAGCAGCCATGGCCTTCTCCTGTTTCGGGCGCTATCCCACAAGGAAGGTGAAACTCGCCTTCGCAGCCCGGGCAGGCAAACTGTACCGAGGCGGCCCTCGCTTTTTTATCTCGACCCGTCATAAAGACTCAGCCGCTGAGAGCCCGCACCCGTTCTCGCAGCGACTCCTCTAATGCTATAGCACGATTCCCTGATGAGCGAGAAAGTGCTTGGAAAGAATTTCACCGAAGAAAACGAAGACCACCAGGACATACAGTATCCCTGTGGCCGACTGGTTGGACTCGATCCGGGCACAGCGCCAGGCCAGGAGCGCCAGGGCACCGGGAAGAAGGATACCCAAAAGCAGCCGGCAGGCAACAAAGAGTCCTCCTGAGAGAAGGAAATTGGTCAGCCCCCCTGCGAGGGAGTCTGACCAGTACTCGCCTTGGGCGAGCATAGCCGCAAAGGCCGAGCCGGCCCGAAATAAAAC
>JAKUSY010000380.1 GCA_022451445.1 Planctomycetota bacterium | reverse complement strand
GGGAAGCGCCAATGAAACGCCCAGGTCTGAGTCGGGGGCAGGGACGGGCTCGGGAAAAGGAAGCGGCCCGGAAAAAAAACCGGATGAGGATACCGGCTCTTCAGGAGCCCTCGATGGTCTCAAGGGGGTTATGGAGAGATTCGACAAGAATGGAGATGGCAGCCTGGACGATGACGAGCGCAAGAACCTCCAGGATTTCCTGCGGGGGAACCTGGAGCCCGGGTCGGGTTCTTCTCCAGATAAAAAGAAGCCGGCCGGCTCAACGGGTGGGGGATCATCTTCCTGATTTGTGAGATTCTGGGATGAGGCCGATCGGATGGTTGTGAATCAAGAGGGCTGTTGTCCGAGCTCCCGCTCTCCGGTCGCCACGCGGTCCGGGCGGAGACCATCCCGTCTCGCGGGCTTCAGCCCGGGGAAGCTCCTGTCGGGGCTGCTGGTGTTTTTACTGCTCGGTTCGGCCAATGCCTGGAGCCAGCCCCTCTCGGTTCGCTGCGGAATGACCGTTTCGCGGGAGGTCGAGGGAGAGAGCAGGAGCCTGCCGGACCTGCCCTTCAATGTCTCCAGGGGTTACGGCTTTATCGGTGGCTCCTCGGGAGCGCTCGAGGCGGGCACGGTCCGGGGCTGGCGACCGGGGGCTCCGGTCTCCTGGCGTTCAGGGGAGATAAAATATGTATTCAAGCTGGAGAGGGGTGACTACCTGGTGACCATCGACCTGGTGGAAACCGAGGTCGCCGCGGCGGGCTTGAGAGTTTTTGATGTCGAGGCTGAGGGGAAGGCCGTAGTCGAGGGGCTCGATATTTTCGACGAGGCGGGTGATTTCAGCCTGCTCCAGAGGGTCTTTCGCGTCGGTGTCTATGATGGGTGGCTCGATCTGCGGTTCGCGGCCGTTACCGGGGACCGCGGTCCCCGGGTGTCCAGGATCTCCGCAGAGCGGGCGCCTCCCGGTAAGCCGGCAGAGCTTTCGCTGGTAAAGCCGCTCCTCACAGGCAGGGCGGGGCTGTTTCACAACACCCTCTCCTGGCAGCCCTCAGAGGGAAAAAACTGGGGGACGGCTCCGCTCGCGGGCTTCAACGTATACCGCGGTGAGGATCCGGCTGGTCCCTTCGCGCCCCTGAATGACAGGCTCCTGAGGGTCCCTTTCGTTACGGACCGGGACCTGGTCCCGGGGGAAACCTATTACTACAGGGGGGAGAGCCAGGATATCGATGGATCCAGGAGTTCTCCATCAGCGGCGGTTGTCGTCGAGACCTCCGTCCATGGTGAGGGACATCCGAAACTCTACGATTTCCGGATCAGCCAGGCTGATCTTCAGCACATGGCGACCCCTGCCGGTTCGCGCGAGATGGTTCCCGCCGAGCTTCTCTACATGAAAGACCGTTTTCCTGTGGAGCTCGGTTTTGATTCGAGGCCCGGGAAGTGGCTGGCGCATAAGAGCCTGGTGGTGGATATGACCAGGGACAGCTTCAGGGTTTTTCGCAAGAGAGACGTGCTGCTGCTCAGCGCGCAGGAGCTGGATTTTACCCGGATGCGCCAATGTCTCACCGCCCTGGCGGCTGAATCCATCGGGCTCCCGGCCGCAATGGCTGAACCGGTCGTGGTGCTCATCAACGGTCGGTTTTTCGGCCTGCGTTACGACATCGAGAGAATCGACAGCAAGTTTCGAAAACGTGTTCTGCTTGACAGGACTGGCCCCCTGAGCCGGCTCAACGGCGATGACCACTGGCGTTCGGATTGGAGCATGAGGGGGCGCAGGATCGGCAAGAGCGGCGACCTGTTGTCGGTGAACGAACTTGTCAGGCAGGTCAACCGCCTCCATCCCGGGGAGGTCGAGAGCTTTTTCAGGAGCCGCTTCTACCTGCAGAAATTTATCAATCGCCTGGCGTTCTCGGCGGTTCGTGGAGAGCTGGATCCGGCGCCCACAGATTTTTTCCTGCTGCGGGATTCTCGGAATGGAAAGTGGGAGATGTTCAGGGAGGATTATCGCAACAGTGACTGGGGGATCCGTGACCTTGAAAAGGAGATCCGGGAGCTCACGTCGGGAGAGCTGGAGCGGGCGCTCTTTCCTCTCTGCCAGAGAGCTGGAGCGCCCAGGCGGGAAGCCTGGCTGGTTCTCTTCACCCGGTTTTTCAAGGTCCCGGCTTTTCGTGAGCTCTATCTCCAGAGGGTGGAGG
Source organism: Planctomycetota bacterium (assembly GCA_022451445.1). Classification (GTDB taxonomy): domain Bacteria; phylum Planctomycetota; class UBA8108; order UBA8108; family UBA8108; genus UBA8108. The sequence goes on along the minus strand of JAKUSY010000380.1, from coordinate 1,750 downwards.
CCCTATTGCATGAGGAGTTGTCTCCCGGGCGATTTGATGTCCTGGTCGACAGGACCGCCGCCAAGGTGGCCTCTTCCCTGGAAGACTGGAGGTTGATCTGGCCATACGACGAGGGCGCGACCCTGGAGAGCTCCGTCGAGAAGATCAAATCCGCGCACCGCAGGAGATCCCTGGCTCTCAAGGGGCTCATCGCCGAGGTCAGGGCGCGGCCCACGGAGCCGGTGTGTTTCTCAGCCTGGTCTCTTCATCCCGCCATCGGCGCGGCCTGGGTGGAATTGGCCAATCGTTCCGGAGGGCCGGTGCGCCTGGCGAGCTACCGGTTCTCCGAGGGCTTCTCGGAGAATCCCGGTCTTGTCTCCCTGCGGGAAGTTCTCGCGCCCGGAGCGAGCTTCCGGATCGAGCTGCCGGGCGGGGCGGCCGCATCGCGACGCGCGGCTGGAGGACTCCTGGCGCTCTGGCGACGCGGGTTGGCCGGAAGCCTGGTCGTTTCGGACTTCGTTTTTCATGGTCACCAGGCTCGCGGCATCGTTCAGAAAAAGGAGCCGGGCGCCGGTGGGGGATGGATCTTCGTCTCCGGTGAGGAGAGGAAGGGAGAGTGCCCGAGTCCCTTTTTCTCTCATGGGGTTACTCGCCAGGACAACAAGGATCTCCTGCTCTCCTTCAGGTTCCAGGCTCCGCTTGGCACGGGCGGGGGCGAGAGGCCCGAGATCGAGCTGATGTACCGTCCCGTGACAGAGAAGGAATACCGCAGCGTTCCGATGAGCTGGGATGATGAGAGACATCGTTACCTGCTTACCCTCGAGAAGGAAGCTGATCGTCCCCGGACCGAGTACTACTATCGGGCCAGGGGGGCGAACGGGCTGGAGCGGGCCTATCCCCTTGGTGCCCCGGCCCTCTCGCTGGCACTGCCTGTTCTGCCGCCGCTGTTTATCAACGAGGTCTGTCCCCGTCCCGGAGGGGGCGCGGATGGCCCGGGTGAGTTCATCGAGATCTTCAACGGGTCTGATGGTGAGCTGTCTCTCAAGGGCCTCTATCTTTCCGACGACAGGCGAAGAAAGGCGAAGTGGCGTATCGATGAGGATGTTGTCGTCAAGCCGGGCGGCTACGTGGTTTTCTATGGAGATGGTCAGAACCGGGGCCGGCATACGAGCTTCAAGCTGTCCAATTCCGGAGAGTTTATCGGTCTCTACACGTCGCCAGAGGAGGGGAGCCTCCTGGTTCATGGCTGCGCCTTCAGGGGTGTTCCGCTGGGAAACTCCTGGGGAAGAAAGCAGGATGGAAGCCGCTCCTTCAGGGCCTGGAAAGATCCCACACCGGGCAAGAGGAATCTCCCGAAGATACCCGATGGTCTCCTGGAGAAGCTGCGCGCGAAGGAAAAGGAGAAAGGCGCGAAGGAGGAGGAGAGGTAGAGGGCCGTGCCGCTTTGGGCGGGCCTAGATCTCTTCGTCCTCAAAGAGCCTGCCGAGCTTTTTCATGAAGGCGGGGAAGTCCGGAGCCTCCCTCAGCTTCAGCAGGTCGCCATCCTTGCCGATATTGCCGTAGTGTTCCGGATTTCCCTGGACGGCCTTCAGCAGGTATTTCCTGGCGCGCTCGAGGCTGCCGTTGAGGCTGTTGGAACAGGCGGCGTTGTAATAGTGGAGGTTGAGGTGGTCTTCCCTTGCCCGCAGAATCTCCTTGGGCATTCCGGCCTGGCGTTCAGCCTTGTAGATTCTCTCGGAGAGCTCGAGGATCTTCTCGTAGGCCTCTACCG
>JAKUSY010000038.1 GCA_022451445.1 Planctomycetota bacterium | reverse complement strand
TCCGCGATCCACCCCTGGCCTATCTCTCCACCAGCGGAGTGCTGACTTTCGACGGCGTTCCAGCCAGGCTGGCTGAATACGATCAGGATTCGCTTATAGAGCGGGTTCTGAAGGAACTGGGGCCGAGATGTTCGTTCGCGGATTCGGAGGAATTCTTCTCGTCACCCGGAGCCTCCAGTACGGTTCTCAACCACGAGCTTCGTGCTGCAGGGATCTGGCGGCGTCACCGGCTCGCCCATGAGCCCGCGAGTCTCTGATGGGCGGGAGGTCAGCGCGCGCTGAGTTTCTCGATGCTCTCCAGCAGCCAGCGGTATTCGCGTGAGATGCCGTCTATGAGCTTACGCCGTCGCTGTGTTCCCCCGGCGAGGATGGGCCAGGTGTAGGTCTCGAAGACGAGATGAGAGCAGCTGCGCCGTTTGATGACCTCGCCTAGCGCTCGCTCGGTATCATCTCGGGTCGTGTGCAAACGCCTGTATTTTTTCAGGTAGAGCGGTACGTGGAAATGCGAACGAATCTCGACAACGTCAGGATGCTTTCCCTCCAGGAGCCTCTTCGGCAACTGGTCGAGGTCGGTGCCTCTCCAGATGGAGCGGCCTTCTTCATCGGCCCCGCAGAATTGATGAAAATATTTCGGCTCGTCCATGGCCCGGAGATCCTTGAAGGCTGCGGGTGAGCGGTAGGGGTTTTTCAGAGCGACGGCGTTGGTCACATGGACCTTGCCGAGCTCGAGCCCGGCCTTTTGAAGCTCGCGCAGGTTCGAGACCTGGCCCTCGAAGAGTACCGAGAGGTGGCAGGTGTCGATGTTGACGGTGAAGACCTTTCTCAGGTCAGCCTCGATACGGGCCCTCGAACCTCTTTTCTTCCAGCGTTCAAGGGCGAGTGGGCAGAGGTATTCTTCGAAGAACGAGATGACGTCTCGGGCTGTCTCGAAGGTGGTTTCCGGTTCCGGCTCAACGGCCAGCACCATGGGTCTTCCGTTCGCCTCCTCGATCTCGAGGATGGCTTCGAGTGTCTGGAGGTAGTTGGCAGCGAGCTTTCTGAAGACCGCCGGGCCGTGGCCGTGGCCCCGGAAGCATCCTCCCAGAGTGCTGATGGACACCTTGAGTCCAGCCGGGGCGATTTCGTCGACGATACGGGCAATCCTAGAGGTCCAGCGCGCGCGCTGCGGGCTCATCCACGAGGGCTGGTAAACGGTTTCCTTAACCCGCCGGGCGTGAAAGTCACTCAGGGGGTAGGCGTTTACCGAGAAGAGCACGAGGCCTGATTCTTCCAGGAATTCTCGGAACTCCAGTCGCGCCCTGCGGGTCGACAGGTCCTTTGCCGCTCCAATTCCCAGGCGCAGCTCCAGTCCGCAGGACTCGGAACCTAAGACGCGTTCGCGAATTGGCACGGTGTATTCCTCGAGGGAGCGGTAGACGGCCTCCATGTTTTCGCCGGGGGGGACGTTGGTGCTGTAGCCCAGCTGGAGCGGCTGGCGTTTACTGTGCGGCTTGTTCATTTAGCGGAGCTGTTCATTTTTCCGGAGGCCGGCCTTTAAAGGCTGTGGAAACTGCCGGGCCCCTGATTCTAACCAGAAGCGAGAATGGCGCAAGTGCGACGGTCTAGGGTGTTTTCGAATAGTCGTCGCGAACCATCGTCACATAAAAGGCCACGTTCCCGCGGTCTTTGCGGGTAATTGACGGGGTTTTGAATCTCGCTCAATTGCTCAATCAGATGACGGATCGGGTCGATAATGTGAGAGTGAACTTAATTTTCCGGAGCGACCTGAATGAAGACGATCCTCGTTACTGGCGGGGCTGGTTTTATCGGAAGTGACCTGGTGAGGCGGATCCTTTCCGAAGAGCCCGATACCAGTGTGCTCACCTACGATCTTCTCACCTACGCGGGAAATCTTGATAACCTCAAGAGCTGTATCCGGGATTCCCGGCATCGGTTCGCCAGGGGAGACATCTGCGACCGCGAGCGAGTAGGCGAGCTGCTGGGCTCAGGAGAGGTTTCCCAGATCATCAATCTCGCCGCCGAGAGTCATGTCGACCGCTCGATACTCGGGCCGAAGGGTTTTGCCGAGACAAACGTCCTGGGGACAGTCGTTCTTCTCGAGGCCGCTCGCGAGGCGGGCATCGAACGTTTCGTCCAGGTCTCGACCGATGAGGTCTACGGGTCGCTGGGTTCCGAAGGGAGTTTCAGTGAAGAGAGCCCACTAGCGCCCAGCTCGCCCTACAGCGCCTCGAAGGCGGCCGCGGATCATTTCGTGGAAGCCTTCGGCCGTACCTTCGGGATGGACGTTGTCATCACCCGGTGTTCGAACAATTACGGACCCTTCCAGTTTCCCGAGAAGCTCATTCCACTGATGATTCGAAACGCGATGAACGATGAGCCGCTGCCGATCTACGGAGATGGCCTGCAGGTCAGAGACTGGATTCACGTAGGGGATCATTCCCGCGCCCTGCTCTCGGTATTGAAGAATGGAGAGTCCGGCGGGATCTACAACATCGGCAGCGGCAACGAGAGGACCAACCTCGATGTGGTCAAATCCGTACTTCGGGTGCTCGGTAAACCTGAGAGCCTTATCCGGCATATCGAGGACAGACCGGGTCATGACAGGCGCTATTCGATGGATGCCTCGAAAATTCGGGCGGAGCTGGACTGGCAGGCTGAGGTGGAGTTCGAGCGGGGCATCGAGAATACGGTCCAGTGGTACATCGACAACAGGGACTGGCTCGAATCGGTTATCACGGGAGAATATCGAAATTATTACTCCGCCTGGTATTCAGGCGGCAGGACGACAGGCTGATGGAAGCACGAAGGCTTTTATTTACAGCATCCATAAGAGTTTAGGGTGTTGCGTGTTCCTGTTACAATCATGTTGCGATGAAGAAAAGATCATTTTTCTCCAGATTATTCAACCGCCAGAGGCGGGTACCTTTTTCCATCAAGAGTGTCCTGTCTTTTTATACGAGCCTGATGGGGCGATATTGGTACCTGCTGGGTGTCATGGCGGTATTTACCCTGTTCTACAGCGCTATTACGGCGCTGCGCCTGGGCTTTATCTCCATCGTGGTCGATGGCCTGCCCACGGTAGAATCCACGGCCGAAAATGGGGTGGCGAAGGGAAAATTCGCGGAATTCCTGAGACAATTCTGGGAATGGGGTCGCACAAAGTCAGCTGATTGGGTATTTGGGGACTTCGCGCGCACCGACACGAACCTGCTGATCTTCCTCGGGGCGGTGATCTGCTCGATGGGCATCTTCGCGGCGGCCTGCTACTACCTTAAGGAGATGCTCGCCCAGCGAATGGTCGTTCGTATGCTCGTCGATACACGCAAGGCTCTCTTCAGGCATCTTGCCAGCCAGTCGGTTTCCTTCTTTCACAACCGCCGCTCCGGCGACCTGCTGTCGCGCGTTACCAATGATGTCGCGATCGTCCAGGACTCCCTGCTCGGCATCTTCACGACCATGCTTCAGCAGCCCTTCCTGGTCATCTCCTACCTGGTGACGGCCTACCTGGCCAATAGTCTTCTCTTCTGGTGCACGATCCCGGCTTATTTTTTCATCATCTATCCCGTCATCAGGGCCAGCCGCAAGGTCCTGCTCCATAGCCGAAAGAGGCAGAAAAAGCTCGGGATGATCACCGATGCTCTTCAGCAGCTCTTTGGCGGCATCCGGATCGTCAAGGCCTTCGGCATGGAGGAGCGGGAGCTGGCTGAGTTTGGAGAGAAAAATCGTGAGTTCCAGAGCTCGTTTCTCAAGAGCAAGAAAGCCAGGGTCTTCGGGCGTACTATCCAGGAACTGCTTTTCAACCTGGCGCTGGCGGGCCTGCTGATCGGCGGCAGTTTTCTGATTACCGACGGAATCCTGACAATAGGTGATTTCTGCGGCTTCTGCATGGCGCTCATCATGCTGTTCCAGCCCGTAAAGAAAATATCCCAGTCCTGGAACGCCGTTGCCGAGGCCCGTCCCGGAGTCGAGCGCGTCCTCGAGATTCTCAACGAGACGCCCGAGATTCGTGATACCAGCGATGCGAGCGTCTTCCCGGAGCGAGTCGAGCAGATCGCCTTCGAGGGTGTCAGCTTCACCTATCGGTCGGCTTCCGCGGAGTCGGAGGCCGCCACCCGTCTCTCGGCCGCGCTCAAGAACATCGATCTCGAGATCAGGGAGGGAGAGGTCGTGGCCCTCGTCGGCCCCAGCGGCAGCGGCAAAACGACCTTCGTCGATCTCGTCGCCCGTTTCTACGACCCCTCCGAGGGAAGGCTGAGCGTTGACGGGGCGGACATCCGGGATTTCCAGCACGCCTCCTATCTCGACAATATCGCTATCGTTTCCCAGGAGCCATTCCTCTTTAACACATCCATCCTGGAGAACATCCGCTATGGACGTGATTCGGCTACGGACGAGGAGGTCATACAGGCGGCGAAGGTGGCAAATGCCCACGACTTCATCATGCTGCAGGAGGATGGCTACGAGACCGAGATCGGAGACCGGGGAATGAAGCTCTCCGGCGGCCAGCGCCAGCGCCTGACGATCGCCCGGGCGATGCTGAAGGATGCGCCGATCCTCATTCTCGATGAGGCGACCTCGGCCCTCGACAGCGAGGCGGAGAAGGAGGTCCAGGCGGGCATCAACAATCTCATAGAGCGGCGTACGACCTTTGTCATCGCCCACCGCCTCTCGACGATTACCGGGGCAGACAAGATCGTTGTTCTCGAGAATGGTCATATTGTCGAGACAGGAGCCCACGAAGAGCTGCTCTCGCGGCAGGGCAGGTACCACCGGCTGTATACCTCCCAGAATCCTGATTACGTCCTCGGCCAGGAGGGCTCCCTCGCAGGCAAGCTGCCCTCCTCCTCTCCATCGGTACAAAGCGCCGAGACGGGAGAGGGTACCCGGGGCTGATCCCCGTTTTTACAGGGCGCCGAGGACCTCCTCTATCGCGTCAAAGACGTGGTGGATTTCCGCATCGCTGATGATGTAGGGCGGCAGGAAGTAGAGCACGTTGCCAAGCGGTCTCAGGAGGATGCCGCGTTCAAGGAACTCGGCGTAGAGCTTCGGGCCGATGGCATCGAGGTAGCCGCCGCCGGCGGCGCCCGGGGGCTGGACATCTAGGGCGGCGAGGGAGCCGATGCAGCGGGGGTTGTTTACCGTGGGCAGCTCCTGCAGTTTCGCGAGCCGTTCGCCGAAGAGCTTCTCGATCCCGGCGATCCTCGCGAGGATGTCCTCTTCCTCCAGGATGTTGAGATTCTCCAGCGCCACCGCGCAGGCCAGTGCGTTGGCGGTGAAGGAGTGGCCGTGGAAGAAGGTCTTTCCCCTGTCCTCGCTGAGGAAGGATTCGTAGATCCGGTCGGTGGAGAGCGTTGCGGCCAGGGGCATGTAGCCCGCCGTGAGGGCCTTGGAGAGACAGATGATGTCGGGAACGATCGGGCCATGCTCGCAGGCGAAGAGCTTCCCGGTGCGGCCGAATCCAGTGAAGACCTCGTCGGCGATCAGCAGCGTCCCGTAATGGTCACAGAGCTCACGGATCTCGATAAGGCTTGAAGACGGCCACAGGATCATCCCGCCGGCTCCCTGGAGCATCGGTTCGATGACGACGCCGGCGATCTTGTCGCCTTCGCGCTCGAGTATCTCTTCGAGGCTGCCATCTCCCCGCGCGCCGAGGCTGGCGGCCGGGGCGGCGTCCCGGGATTCTTTCCGGCCGTATTCGAAATGGCGTACCGGGAAGAAGAAGGGTGAAAAGTTGGTATGGAATACCGGCGAGCCGCCCAGTGCCATGGTTCCGAAGGTGTCGCCATGGTAGGAGTTGGTCATGGAGACGAAGAGGGTCCGGCCTTCTTCTCCCCGGTTTCTCCAGTATTGCGCGGCCATCTTCAGGCCGACCTCCACCGCGGTCGAGCCATCGTCGGAATAGAAGCAGTGGTCGAGCTCGCCCGGCGTGATGGCCGCCAGCCGGGCGGCCAGCTCAGCGGCTCCCGGGTGGGTCGCTCCGGCGAAGATCACCTGCTGGAGCTTTTCCACCTGGCGGCTGAGAGCGCTGTTGAGCCGGGGGTTGGAGTGTCCGAGTGAGTTCACCCACCAGGAGGAGATCCCATCGAGGATCTTTTTCCCATCGGAGGTGTAGAGGTAGACGCCTTCAGCGCGCTCGATTCCAAGCGGAGGCGGAGCGTTGAGCATCTGTGTATAGGGGTGCCAGGCGTGGGCTCGGTCGGCTTCTTTCCAGTCGGTCATGGACCGGAGGATACCCGTGCGAGGCGGGTTTTTTAAGCAAGATTTCCCATGGTTCGGCCGGGGAGAAAGGCGCGGGGCTGCTGTTTTCTCAGGCCTCGAAGTAGCGCTTGAGCCGCCCGCGGGTGTCGAAACGCCGGGCGGCCTTCTCGATCGAGGCGCGGCCGAGCCGCGGGATCCATTAGAGTTCAGCGGTTACTTTGACGTCTCCGTATTTCTCGATGGCCGCTTTGTTCTCCTTGTCCCGGGGGCCGACCATGACCACCCCGGCGAGGCTCAGCTCCCGTTCCCGGATAGCTTCGAGGCTCAGCAGGGTGTGGTTGATCGTTCCGAGTCCGCTCCGCGCGACCAGCAGGCAGGGCAGATGCATATCTTTCAGGAGGTGGGAGAGGAGGTAGCCCTGGCTCGTGAGCGGCACGTGGAGCCCGCCGATTCCCTCGACCACCAGGTTGCGGAGCGGATCATCGAGGCCGTGCTGTACCAGCTGGGAGAGGATCACCTCCGGCTCGATGGGCCGCGAGGCCAAGCGAGCCGCGAGATGCGGTGAGACCGGGGGAGCGTAGAGATAGGCTTCATCCAGCACCTCGACACGGTGCCCGATCCACCTGCGGACCAGCCCGGTATCGGTCTCTCCCTCCGCGCCGGTGGCGATGGGTTTCCAATATGCCAGCCGACGCCGGCGGGCGTAGCGCCCCAGCACGACGGCGCTGACCACCGTCTTGCCGACCTCGGTGTCCGTTCCGACGACAACCAGGCTCATCCCGCAGTCTCCCGTTCAAGGATCTCCAGCAGCGCGGCCGCCAGCCGGTCGATGTCAGCCTCGGCGTGGTCGGCATGTACCGCGATCCTGAGCCGGGAGCTCCCGGGGGCGACGGTGGGGGGGCGCACGGCCCGGACGTCGAGTCCTCTCTCCTGCAGCGCCCGGGCGGCCTCCAGGGCCGCCTCGTTGCCGCCGACAACGATGGGCACGATGGGGCCGCTGCTCGATGAGCAGTCGATGCCGCCGTCCGCGAGGGAATTCCGGAGCCTGCCGGCGAGGGAGTGAACACGCGTCCTCGGTGCCGCTTCGGCGCAGAGCTCGAGCCCCGCCTCCATCATCGCCAGCAGCAGGGGAGGAGTCGCGGTGGTGATGATGAACGGTCTCGATCGGTTGATGAGCCAGTCCACCAGCATGCGGGAGCCCGCCACGAAGGCACCGAATCCGCCCAGGGCCTTGCCGAAGGTCGAGACGATGGCGGCGCAATCGCGTTCTATTCCCAGCTCTTCCGCGAGCCCGGAGCCGCGGTGGGGGCCGAAGATACCGGTGGCGTGGGCATCATCGACCAGGAGGGAGGCGGAGTATTTCGCGGCGAGGGCGGTGTAGCGTTCCAGCGGTGCGATGTCGCCATCCATGCTGAAATAGCTCTCCGTTACGATGAAGGTCTTTCCGCCGGGGTGGGGGCGCGCCAGCTCTTTCTCCAGTTCTCCCGGGTCGATGTGCCGGTAGATGTGTTTCTGAGCCCCGCTGAGGCGCAGGCCATCGATGATGCTGGCGTGGTTCAGCTCATCGGATAGGACCCGGTCCTCCGGTCCCAGGATGGAGGTCAGCAGGCCGAGGTTGGCCTGGTAGCCGGTTGGGAAGATGAGCGCGGCCTCGGTTCCTTTGAATTCAGCGAGCTTTTCTTCGAGCTCCAGGTGGCGGGGGTGGGTGCCTCGCAGGAGCCTGGAGGCCGGCGCGGACAGGACCTCCCGATCGATGTTACAGCGGACCTTCTCCCTGAAGCCGGGCGAGGTCGAGAGTCCGAGGTAGTCATTCGAGGTGAAATCGATCCCGCCTCCCGGCTCGAGAGCCCTGGCCAGGCCCTCCCTCTCGATCATCTCCAGGGCTTTCTCCAGGGTCCTTTCGAGGTCGCTCATGGCTCGCCGACAACGGAAGCGGCGGGATCTCTCAAGCGCCGCATTCCAAGGCTCGCGAGAAGTTTTTCATCTTCATTTTCGCTGGGATTGGACGCGGTCAGGAGCTTCTCTCCTGCGAAGATCGAGTTGGCGCCCGCGAGGAAGCAGAGTGCCTGGCCCTCCGTAGACATATTCACCCGCCCAGCGCTGAGGCGGACCATGGAGCCGGGCATCATGATGCGCGCGCAGGCGATCGTGCGAACCATCTCCATCGTATCGATGGGCTCCCGGCTCTCGAGGGGAGTGCCTTCCATGGCCATGAGCGCGTTGATTGGCACGCTCTCGGGATGAGGATCGAGGCCCGCGAGGACACAGAGCATCTCCAGCCGGTCGGCGATGCTTTCGCCCATGCCGATGATGCCTCCACAGCAGACGGTGATGCCCGCGTCGCGGACGTGGCGAATGGTATCCAGTCTCTCCTGGTAGGTCCTGGTGGTGATGATCTCGTCGTAGTACCCCGGTCCCGTATCGAGATTGTGGTTGTAGGCGCGCAGGCCCGCCGCGGCCAGGCGGCCGGCCTGCTCCGCGCTGATCATTCCAAGGGTGCAGCAGGCCTCCATGCCGAGCTCGCGGACGCCGGCGACCATCTCCAGGATATTGTCGAAGTCCTCTCCATCGGACACCTCGCGCCAGGCAGCTCCCATGCAGAACCGGGTTCCGCCGCCACCCCTGGCCTCCTTCGCGGCGGAGAGAACATCCTGCCCCGGCAGCAGGGGCTCGCGCTCTACACCGGTCTCGTAGTGGGCGCTTTGCGGACAATAGGCGCAATCTTCCGCGCAGCCGCCCGTCTTGATGCTCAGGAGGCTGCAGACCTGCACTTCGCAGGGATCGTGGAAATCCCGATGGACCGTCTGGCTCTGGAAAAGGAGCTCGGGGACGGGTTGATCGTACAGTTTTCGCGCCTCCGCGAGGGTCCAGTCGTAGCGCGGTGAAGGTCTGTTTTCGGTCATACTTCTTTTCCTCGATGGGGCAGATTAGCCCATAGCCAGTCTCAAAGCAGCCTACATTTTGGCCTTTTTGAACCCTTCAGGGAAAGCCCCGGGGTGTCGATAACCGAAGTGGAGGGAAGCAGAGTATGCGCGAGACAAAACCGGCACCAAGGCTGCACCGCTCGATCTGGTACATGGGCGCCAAGTCCCGGTTGATCCCCGGTTTCCTGGAGAAGGTGCTGGCGGATGAGCTTCCTGTCGGCGGCACCTTCATCGACCTGATGTGCGGCAGCGGCGTCGTCAGCGCCTGGTGCGCGGGGCTCTATCGCGTTATCTCAAATGACGTGCAGAGCTACTCCGCCGTGATCGCCCGCAGCCTCATCGAGCATTCTCCCGGGACCCGGGATGACTTTCTCGCGACGCTCGATCCCGAGGCGGACCTCTCGAAATCCTACGAGGCGAACTATGCTCTGCTGGCGGGGCCTTACGGGGCCGCTCTCGAAGAGGAGGCGACCTGCCTCGATGCCTACGCGAAGGATCGGGCGGATGGAGCGTGGGCGGACAGCTACAGGGAATACCTCCGCACGGCCGCGGCTCTCTATCCGGGCGTCAGCGGCGAGAACATCGCCGAGCCGTTTCGAGGCGCCGCCGCGTTGCTCGAGGGGCGTGGAGAGCCCGCGTCTCGTCCCGCGTGCCTGGCGACAACCTATTACTCCAATATCTACTTCGGGCTTCGCCAATCCCTGCAGATTGATTCCCTCAGGATCGCCATCGACGAGCTGGCTGAAGGGGACCCCTGGCGCGAGGCCAGGCGGACCCACTATCTCAGCGCTCTTCTGCACGCGGCCTCCGTTTCCACCTCCGGAACCAGCCACTTCGCCCAGCCGCGCCACCTGGTCAAGGACAGCGAGCTGCAGGCGATGGCCCGCCGCCGGCTGACCGACATTCGCGAGTCCCTGGCCGAATACAGCGCGGCCATCGCCCAGACTGTTGGTGAGACGGTGTTTACCGAGGGCAACCAGGTCTTCAATTCAGACTACCGTGAGCTTCTCGACGACGAGGGTGCCTTTCGTTTTCCCTCGGGCCCCGGTCTTGTCTATCTCGATCCTCCCTATACCGCGGACAACTACTCGCGGTTCTACCATGTCCTCGAGGTGCTCACGCGCTACGACTATCCCGAGCTGAAGCGGGATCGCGGCGGCGGGATCCTCCGGGGCCGCTACCCGGTGCTTTCTCATCGTTTCCGTTCCGACTTCTGCAGCCCGACGAAGGTCGAGGATGAGTTCCGGAAGGTCCTGTTCGGGGTGGCCTCCTGCGGCGCCAAGCTGGTGATCAGCTACGCCTCACCTACGGGGCTGCTGTTGAAGGAGTACGTGCGCGAGGGTTACGACGATCCGCTGGCGCGACTGCACGACCTGTGCGGCGAGTTCTTCGCATCGGTCGAGATATTGCGGCGGCCGATGATGCATTCCGGCCAGGGCGACTCCAACATCTCCATCGACGAGCTGCTGGTGGTCTGCGGCCGGCCTCACTCGCGAAGGCGGGCCTGGTAGCCGGCCTCTTCGAGCTCATCGAGAGCCTGGAGTGCCTGCTCGCGGGTTCCGAAGGCGATCCGTACGCTTCCGGTCTCTCCCTCGCGGACCTTCACGACGCTCATGTCCTTGATGTTGAGACCCTTGCTGTAGAGATGGCCTGAGATGTTGGCGATCATCCCGGGGCGGTCTTCAACCACCACGCGCAGGTCCCACAGGCGGGTGAGGAAGCCCTTGGTGTCTCCCGGCAGCGCAGAGCGGGTCCGCCGAGCCTTCTCGAAGCTTTCCTCCAGCGCGTCGATGTTGAAGTCTTCCATCCTTTCCGAGCGCCGGCGGATGAAATTTTTCAGCAGGTTGCGGACTTCATCGGTGTTGCTCGCGAGAATGTCCTCCCAGATCGAGAAGGGGCTCGAGGCAATCCTTGTCATGTCCCGGAATCCTCCAGCCGCCAGGTGGACGGCCTTCTCGCTGTCCTCGCCGAGGTCATCGAGGGAGTTGACCAATTCGACAGCGAGCAGCTGCGGCAGGTGGCTGATGGCCGCAGCGATCAGGTCATGCTTTTGCGGCGTCAGCACCATCACCCGCGCTCCGGTCAGGGAGATGAACCTTCCCAGCCGCTCGACCTCGGCGGACACGTTTCCATCCGGGGGCGTCAGCACGTAGATGGCGTTTTCAAACAGCAGGGGATCGGCTGCCCTGACTCCGCGCTCTTCGCTTCCGGCAAGAGGATGGCCGCCGATGAAATGGACGGTCTCGGGCAGGCTCCGGGCGGCCGCCTCCATGATCTCGTGCTTGGTGCTGCCGACATCGCTGATGATTGTTCCGGGTGCGAGGCTGTCACCGATCGCTCCGAGGTCTCCGATCAGCTCGATGATCCTGCTGATCGGGGTCGCCAGGATGATGAGCTCCGATTGCGCGACGGCTTTCGGCAGGCCTTCATAGGCGAAGCCCTCATCGATAAGTTCTCTCCTCCCGGCCTCTTCAAGCGCCTCGGGGCTGCTGATGCCGAGGATCCGCCCCTCGAACCCCCGCTTGCGCAGTGCCATGGCGAAGGAGCCGCCGATCAGGCCGACGCCCACGATGGTGATGGTTTGATAGTTGTTCGTCTCAGGCATGACATCTATTCCCAGCCCGGGAGTCTACAGCCGGCATGGGCCGGATGGAAGGAAATGAACCGGGCAGTCTTCGGCTCCCGGTCGCGGGAGCTCAACTCAGGAGGGGGCCGCCGAGACCCTTTTCCTCCAGCGGCTTCTCAAAGCGGATGGAGTAGCACCCCGGCGCTTTGCGTCCGACCACCTTGGCCTGGATTTCCGTATCCGACTCATCGAGGACAAGCTTGAGGTCCTGGCCGGGAACCAGGTCTGTATCCGTAGAGACCATGGCGCCGCTGCGGCTGACATTGACCACCATGGCCTCGAGTATTTCATCCTGGCGCAGGAGCGATGCCCGCAGGCGGGGCTGGGGCAGTCCACCTCCGTCGCTATTGGCCAGGAGCTCGATGCCCCCATCCTGGTTCATGCGCACCAGGTCGCCCGTTCTGATGCTGCTGGTGGCTCCCTCGACGCCGACGATCGCCGGAACATTGATCTCCCTGGCCAGGATGGCCGCGTGGCTGAGCCGGCCTCCAACCTCCGTGATCAGGCCGGCGGCGCGGCCGAAGACGGGATTCCAGGACGGATCGGTAAATCGCGCGACGAGGATCTCGCCATCCTTGAAGGAGTCGATTTCATCCGGACTGTTGAGTACCCGCGCGGCTCCCAGCGCCCAGCTGTCCCCGGCCACCACCAGGCCCTTGAGGCCATCGCTGCCGGCGCGGGGTTGGTCGGAGAGAGGCGTCGGCTGTAGATCCTCGAGGTCGAGAATGGTCAGCTTCGTCTTGAGGTTGAGTTCCAGGAATCTCTTTTCTTCCATGCGCCGCCTGGCGGCCCGGGTCCGGAGCTCGGTGAGGGGCGCGGCGGCATCGATACTCGTGAGCGCTTCAAGATCCAGGTGGAAGATGTTTCCTCCAAGCTCGAGGCGCATGTCGAGCTCGAGCAGCAATCCGCGCAATAACGCGAACTCGCGCAGGCAGTGATGTTTCGCTTCTTCCTTGAGAGCCTGGAACTGGCTGGCCCGTTCTGCCGCCAGCGATGAGATGGAAGACGAGCTTGTCACGGTTCTTTCGTTGTGGGTGGAGTGGGAGTAATCTTCACTCGACGACCTCTCGA
>JAKUSY010000379.1 GCA_022451445.1 Planctomycetota bacterium | reverse complement strand
AAAGGCAGCCAGGGACCGTTGTCCGAGGTGAACACGACAAGCGTTTTCTCGTCGAGGTTCAGTTCCTCGAGGGTAGCGAGTATCTGCCCGACGCCCGCGTCGATCTCCTCGATCACGTCACCGAATATTCCCCTGCGGCTTTCGCCACGGTGCTTCTTGCCCGCGTAAAGCGGAATGTGCGGCAGGTTGTGGGCCAGGTATACGAAGAATGGGCCATCCTTGTGCTCCCGGATAAACTCGATGGTCTTGTCGGTGTAGCGTTGAGTGATCGTGTGCTGGTTCGCCGGGCGTTCGATAACCCTGGTGTCATGAATGAGCGGTACCTGGTATTGCTCGATCGGCGCGACATAGTTGGCATCCTTGCGCCCCGCCTGCCTGTAATTGGGAAAACCGCCCCTGGCATCCATGTCGTTGGAATAAGGAATCCCCCAATAGGTGTCAAAGCCGTGCGCGGTCGGCAGGTATTCGGGGCGATGCCCGAGATGCCATTTCCCCACCGCGGCGGTGGCATAGCCAACGCTCTTGAGGCACTCGGCGATGGTGACCTCGCTCTTCTGCAGCCCGCCCTTCGAGTCCGGAAACAGGACCCTGCGCCTGGCCGACATCATGCCGTTTCGAACCGGCAGCCGCCCGGTGATCAGGGCCGCCCGGCTCGGGGTGCACACGCTCGCTCCGACGTAGAAATTGGTCCAGCGCTGGCCCTCCACCGCCATGCGATCGAGATTGGGGGTGCGGATGCTCGGATGCCCGAAACACCCGAGGTCTCCATAGCCGAGATCGTCACAGAAAATGACGACGAAGTTCGGCTTGGCCGGTACGTCCTGGGCCGCCAGGGCGCCCGCCAGGGACGACAGCGTCAGGAGAATGAAGGTGCCGTTGCGAATCATGTCTATTCCCTCTCTGTTTTAGTTTACCGAACCCATAGCCTATTCCAGCACAGGACGGCAGGCAAGGTAGCCAGGCCGCCCATTCGCGATCTGTTCTGAAAAGGCAGTCACTTGTCCCCCGCCTTAGCCTTCTGTTCTCTTGGCCTCGTGACACCTTCTCGTTTCCCGGTCCAGAGCACGAAGCGCGGGAAGAAATCCTCGAGGCCCGTGGACCAGCCGGTGTGGCCGCTGGAGGCGATCACCCGGCCCCTGCCGTAGGCGCCCGCTATGATCGCCGGAGTGTCGATCATAGTTTCGGACTTCGCCTCGCCCCTGGCGATAGCTGTCCTGTAATAGGCGAACGCCCTGTAGTCCGGAATGCCTTCCTTGCCGGCGGGAACGAAGAGAGGACCGTTGCCGTAGTGAAGATCGAGCAGGCTCTTGCGCGGCTCGCTGAGTGCCTCACGGCCCGTATCGGTGAGCTCGATCTTCACCATGCCGACCCCGCGGGCATAGTGGTCGTGATCGAGAATATCCGCATCCAGCAAGCCGAGCCCCCAGCGGTACTTCGGGTATTGCGCGGTCATATAGGCGCCGGCGCAGATCCCGATGTAGCCGCCGCCTGAGCGAACGAACTTTCGGATGGCAAGACGCCCGGCCACTCCGAGCGCCGGCCATTGTTCCATGGCCTCCCCCCCGGGGAATACGATAACGTGAAAGCTCTCCAGCCCAGCCGCCTTGATCTCGAGCGTCCCGATCGGGTGCATCTCGACAAAAGGATAGCTCTTCAGCCACTCTCCAAAGGCACGCGGAGCGCCTGTGCCGTAGCCATCGAAGACCGCCATGTACAGGGGACTGTCCCGCCGCACCTTGCCGCCCCCCGGGGAGGGAGCCAGCTGGTGAACGTTGACCGAATCGCCGATCACCTTCAGCTCCAGCAGGAGCCGATGGAGCATCATTCGATGGTGGCGAATCCGGGCGGCGACCCGCACAGGGAAATACTTGCCCTGCTGCCTGTGTGTGGAGCCCTCGGTAAGAACGTTCTGATGGACGCTGACGACGGGAGACATCGTCCTCGTCTCCAGGCGCCTGGCGGCCAGGAGCGCGAGGGAGCCTCCCGGCGCGGACCCGGGGCGAGGAGTGAAGCGATTGTCATCGACCTCGATGGATTGATTGACCCCCGCCGTCATGACGGCGGCGATGGCCGCGCCCTGCCGGGAGCCATCATGGAACAGGCTTCCTCCCCGGGCGCCCTTTCCAGCCTGGGCGTAGAGGTCACCCTCGTCCAGCTCGACCAGCCAGCCGGGACGGTTCTTCACCACGAAATCCCAGATCATCTGCTCCGGGGAACCCCTGGCCCCGGTGGTTTCTCCGGAGAAGATCAGCGGCCCGGCGGCATCCACCGTCAGGAGAATGAGCTTGCCCCCCGTGATCGCCCAATTGCGAACCTGGCGGATCACGAGTTTCAGATGGGCGCCCGGGCTCCTGCTTCCGGCCACGACCAGCACCGTCGGGCCCGGCCGGCTTCCCTCCCGGATGGAATAGGAAATCCCCGGCCCCAGCTCGCCTGAGAGCTCCGCGATGGGCTCTGCGCAGCGGGCCGGCCCGCATACGATCGAAAGCATCAACAACGAACCGGTACCGAGCTTCATTCCCGCCCTCTCCATGGACCATTTGGCCAGCTCATAGCCTATCGGAGGCGGCAGGCGCAGGCAAGAATGGGGTGCTCAGAGACGCTTGGGATTGAACGGGGTTTTCGGCGCTACGCCCGACGCCTTCGGCTCCAGGCGTGATCTCAACGCTTTCATGGTCGCCCTGGCGGCGGCATCCGGTTTTACCGAGAGATTACGGAACTCCCGGGGGTCGGCTCGATGGTCGTAGAGCTCCACCCCCTGCCGACCCTCGTCCCATTCGGTGTACCTCCAGCGCTCGGTGCGAATGCTGCGACCCATGACCGGGGCCGACAGCCTGCCGTCTGAGGGCCGGAGAATCTGCGTCACAGCGAAACCATCCCAGGGAGCGCCGGGGTTTTCCAGCAGGGGATCCAGGCTCCGGCCGTCGAGGTTGCCTGGAGCGGAGATTTTCGCCAGCGCAGCCACTGTAGGGTAGATGTCGACAAACTCGACGACACGCGAACAGGCTCGGCCGTTGCCCGCGGCCTTCGGCTTGCGAATAATCAACGGCGAACGAGCCGCCTCCTCAAAGAGCGTGCGCTTCTGCCAGATGCCGTTGTGTTCCCCAAGATGGTAGCCATGATCGCTCCAGAAAACGACGATGGTATTGTCCGAGAGCCCCAGGCGATCGAGAGCATCGAGCAGGCGCCCCACCTGGGCATCGATGAAAGAAACGCAGGCGTAATAGGCCTGCAGCGCCTTCAGCAGGACGGGCTTCTCGAGATTGTAGTTGGGGACGGGGCAATTGTGGGCGAAGGCGGCGATCGGAATGTCTTCCCGGTCGTTGGCGGGAGCGTAGGGAAGCCGCATCCGCTCAGGCGGGTACATGTCGAAATACCGCCGAGGCGCGACGTAGGGCGTATGAGGACGAAAGAAACCGACGGCGAGGAAGAACGGGGTGTCCGTGTTTTTCTCCAGCAGGCGTATCGCCTCGCCGGCGATCATCCCATCCGTCTGTTCCTCATCCTTCCCATCGGCGGCGAGCCAGCTCAGCGCCGCGCTGATCTTCCGATGGGGCTCGGCGTTGAAGATCAGCGCCTCGTCGGACTTGTCCCTGCCCTTCGGGTTCACCCGCAGGCTCCAGGATGGGAGATCGTCGAAACCATCGGTCCCTATGGAGGCAGGGACGTTGTAGTGATAGATCTTCCCGACGCGGGCCGGAAGGTAGCCCTCCTTCATGAAAGACTGGGGAAGAGTGACGACGCCAGGCAGCTCATCGCGGAAATGCCGGTCGAGATCGTAAACCTTAATTGTATCCGGCCGCAGCCCAGTCATAACGCTCGCCCGCGTCGGGTTGCACAGTGGCAGCTGATTGTACGCCCGATCAAACCGCACACCGCCCGCCGCCAGCCGGTCAATGTGCGGCGTCCGCGCAATCAAATTAC
>JAKUSY010000378.1 GCA_022451445.1 Planctomycetota bacterium | reverse complement strand
CACGCGGATCGGGACGGTCGCCGCCACGGTCACGCGGATCGGGACGGTCGCCGCCACGGTCACGCGGATCGGGACGGTCGCCGCCACGGTCACGCGGATCGGGACGGGCGCCGCCACGGTCACGCGGATCGGGGCGCTCGCGCTCTTCGTCCTCATCGTCATGGTTTCCCCAATCACCGCGATCACGGGGATCAGGACGATCTCCGCCACGGTCTCTCGGATCGGGACGATCGCCGCCACGGTCTCTCGGATCGGGACGATCATTTCCACGCCCACGAGCATCGCCGCGTCCCATGTCGCCACGCCCACGGTCATTACCGCGGCCGCGGTCGGCGACCCGGGCGATTCCGCCCAGCGGGTTCAGGGTGGCCGTGAGAGCGACATTGCCTTCGCCATCGACGACACTGAGGTCAGAACCCGCAAGCGAATCTACATCGACATCATCTTCACGGGCCGAGCTCAACTGCAGGGTGCCGCTTCCGGAGGCACGGGTGGTGATACTTCCGATCGAGGCGCCATCTTCTCCAGTTACAACCTGGTAAACGGCTTCCGCCTCGAGTCCATTGACGGTAACCACCGCTTGCTGAGAAATATCACCAACAGCAGTCAGAATGACCAGTCCACTGGGACCATCGGGACGGCCACCGCGCTCCGGACCCTCTCCACGCTCACGGTCACCTCGGCCACGCCGGTCGCCTTCATCGGCATCGTCATCTTCGTCGCCTTCGTCGCCTTCGTCGGCTTCGTCATCTTCGTCGCCTTCATCGGCATCGTCGGCACCCGCGGCGTCTCCATCACCCTCGCCAGCATCGGCATCGGCGACTTCTTCAGCCGGAGCTTCCTCTTCAGCCGCTTCGGGCGGCGCCAGTCTTGTAAGACTGACTCTGAGCGCTGGTCTTTGATTGTCTTCGGCGTCTTCAGCCTCGGCCTCTTCCTGCGAGTAGAGTGTACCGGAAGAAATTGCCCCAACAAACAACGCCAACGCCATCAACAGCATGAGGCGTTTCAATTCTGAAATAAACACACAAAACCCCTTCCTATCCTTGCTCTTGAAGATCCCTCCAGGCCAGAAGAACCCTCATCTTTCTCTTACGATATGGACAGACAGCAGTTTACCCTTTGCAGTCGAATGAAACACCTTCATAACCATCTTGACTGCAAAAAAAAGTCTACCTCTCTCTTTTCCCGATAATCCTGTTTCATCGACTGGCTCTCCACCAAGCTGCTAATACAGGCAGGTACGGCCTGAAGCCACCACTGTTGGCAGAGGATTTAAGCTCGTCCGGGAAAAAAGCTGAAGCGATGTCCACTTACACGGCCAAATATGCGGACTATTCGTACAGGTTTCCACGACCCCACGATAAGAACGACAATCCTGTTAAAAATCCGGTTCTTGCACTCTGAGGTCAACAGGGGCAGGATATTGCTGAAGGAAGAATTCAGCGGAGTCTCCCGGGAACATTTCCCCGTCCTGTGGTCATGCGCCGGGACTCCAACCTGCGACACATTAGAACTTACAGCAGCGTCGGAGAAGCTTCTTTGGCCAAGCGAACCGTCAGCCTCGCGCTTGCTGTCACCGCGATGGTCTTCGCTATTTTCAGTATCCTGTTGAGCGTCGTCGGCGGCCCCTCGGAAACGACCCCTGGCTCCGAGTTGGGCTTTGATCTCCGGCAATTCGAAGGAAAGCTCACCCGGCTGGAGGCCCAGCTGGAAAGAGTAGAGAAGGAAAAGGCTACAACCATCCCCATCGAAGACGACTCGGACGTGGAAAAACCCGAACCGGTCGCTCTCGATACCGAGGAAGAGATCGTCGGAGAAGAAGAAGCCGAAGCGGACGAGGCAGAAGACAGCCTGGCTGTCCGGATCAGCGCCCTGCAGACCAGGATCGAAGCGCTGGAATCCGACCCCATCCAGCGCGGATACCGCTACCTCGATTCAGACAGCGTGGAGTTAAGAAAACAGGGGATCCTGGCGCTGGAGAGGATCGCCAACTCGGACCCCGAGGCGCTGGCGGCCATCAAGGACATGCTGAACGACCCCAGCGAGGACGTTCGCTGGCTGAGCGTTGACACCCTGGCCGACCTCGAGAGAAAGGAATCCATCCCGCTCCTCATGGGTATGCTCGACGATTCCTCCGAGAAGGTCCGACGAGAGGCCATCAACAGCCTCGGAAGGCTCGGGGCCGCCGATGCCGGCCCCGAAATCGCCGGCTTCCTCGAAGCGGAGAACTCGGAGACGAGAGCCCGTGCCGCCGATGCCCTGGGCAGGGTGAAATTCGCCGGCGCGGAAACAGCGCTTCTCGCCAGCCTGGCAGACAGGGATAGCGAGGTTCGCGGCCAGGCGATTTCTTCACTCGGAGAGATCGGCGCGAAAAACGCTGTGCCGGCATTGCGAAAAATCTACAACGAGAACCCGGGCGACCAACGCTACCGGCTCGTCAACTCTCTCAAGAGCCTGGGAGACAACGAGCCGTTCAATTTGGAATTCAAGAGGCTTTCGGCCCAGGCGCTCGAATCGGAAGACTACAACAAGCGCACCGAGGCGATCCGCAGCCTGACCTATTTCGCCAAGACGGAAGCCAAGGGCCTCTTTGAGCAGCTTACCAAGGACCCCCATAAGCGGGTTCGGGACTACGCCAGTTGGGCCCTCAGGAACGATCGCCGGCGCCGCTGAAACCCTCCCGCAACGCTCTCACTTCACCCTCTTCCCGCTTCCTTCAACCAGCTTGATCACCGAGCGGCCCGCGGGCTTCTCGAATACCTCCGTCGCGCCGCCGGGCCAGGCAACCCGGATCTCTTCGAGTGCCGCTCCCTCGATGAGACCGAAGCGGGCTGACAACTCACATTGAGAAGCCCAGCTCATGCCGCTCTGGATCGTTCGCTCCTGCCGCTTTCCACCGCAAAGCACCGACACGCGCGCGCCGACGGCCGCCCGGTTGACCTTCTTTCCCCGCAACCTCACCTCGAGCCACCTTCCGGAACAACGATTTTCAAGCACCGTGGGCCTGTCATCGATATTGCTGACGACGATGTCGGGATCCCCATCTCCATCGAGGTCTCCGTACGCCGCTCCCCTCGATGAATGCAGGGTCCCTTTGCCTCCGGGAAGGAAGCGGGATCCATCGCTGAAAACTCCCCGCCCCCCGTTCAGGAAAAGCTGGTTTTTCTGTCTGTAGCCGATCGTGGACCGCAGGCTGTCTACCTGGGGGGCCACATGCCCATTGGCGACAAAGAGATCAAGATCTCCATCTCCCTCCGCATCGAAAAAAAAGGTGCCCCAGCCGAGGTAGCGATAGCTCGCGCTGCCGAGCCCGGCTGGAAAGGTTCCCTCGTCATAGAGGCCACCAGGGCCGGGAAGGTACAGGGTGTTCGTATCATCCTCGAAATGAGTCATGAAAACAGCCTCGGCTCCCCGTGCGAAGATATCCCCCGATGCGAGCCCCATCCCCGCCTGCGCGACACCGTAATCGTTGTACGCCAGCCCCAGGAAGAGAGCCGCCTCCTCGAAGCCCTTCCCTGAATTGTTCAGAAAGCAGAAGTTCTCCCTCGTATCGTTGGCCACGATGATATCGGGACGCCCGTCCCTTCCGACATCGACCACCAGGGTGCCGAGGCCGTAGCTCGCAGGAACCTTGTCGATCCCCCACTCCCGGCTCACGTCGCGAAACTTTCCACCGCCCTGGTTCTTCAGCAGGACATCCGCCTCAGCCTCCAGCCCCCCGGGGCCGCAGAAGATGGAGAGCCCCTTGTACTCGCAACCCCGCGGCCGGCGCCCGGCGGCATCGATACGAAGATAGTTGGCGACATAGAGATCGTCCAGCCCGTCTGCATCGAAATCCGCGAAGCTGGCGCTTGTACTCCACTCCGGGACCTCTGCTCCCGATCCAGCGAGCCGCTTGAAGCGGCCTCCGCCAAGATTGCGGTAGAGAACGTTG
>JAKUSY010000377.1 GCA_022451445.1 Planctomycetota bacterium | reverse complement strand
GGTTGACCGTAAAGATGTGGTCCAATACAGCAAGGCTACAGGTGTAGATGCCCAACCCGATCCCGTTGAGACGAAAGGGAGGCTGATAGAGGGCTACAAATACAACAAGGAGAAAAAGAAATTCGAGCGTCGCTCCCCGGCCTGGCTCGTCGCCCTGGCCTTCATCATCCTCGGCATCGGCTACGCGGTGGTGAACCACACCCAGTGCATGCGCCTGCTCGGCTCGCGCAGCGAGTGGGACCTGAAGATGTCCGTCTTCGCGGCCGGCTTCATCCTGGTGGTGATGTCTTTCTTCAACCTTTCGATGGGGGTCATGGGCCGTGCTCTCCACCCCGTCGCTGACCTGCTCCCGGATGGCAAGCGCGACGCCATCTATCCCTTCATGGTCAGCGAGCTGGCGCCTGTGGGTCTCAAAGGAATCGTGGTAGCCGGGATTCTCGCGGCCGCGTTGTCGACCTTCGATTCCATCGGCTCGACGCTCTCGGCGCTCTTCACTCGCGATATCTACGCCCGCTTTATTGTCCGGGATGGTGATGACAATCACTACCTGAAGGTAGGCCGGTGGGCTACACCGCTGGTCATCGGCGCGTCCTTCCTCTACATCTTCCCCTACGATTTTCTCGACAAGGGGATGGTCAGCTTCTTTATCAGCATCAGCAGCGTCTTCGTTGTGCCCCTGCTGACCCTCTACCTCATGGGCCGGTTCACGCCGGTTCATCGGCGAAGCGGCGTGATCGGGCTTTGTGTCGGCGGAGCCTATGGGCTGGCGCGGCTGGCCATCGAAAGCCAGCACGTCTATCTTCCGTTTTTCCTTACAAACAAGTACGCCGCCTATTCCTACAGCATGCTCATTACCGCTGCCTCGATGGTGGCGGTTTCGCTGGCGCTTGGCTGGGAGAAGAAGGGTGAGCTGCGGACTGTCGAGGAAGACGGCTGGCTCTGCAGGAGCCGGGCGGAAGCGAGGCAGCTGCTGGATTCCCAGGCCGAGGAGGCCTCCGGGTCCCTGCTGCCCGCGGTCCTGGCCTTGCTGGTTCTCGCGCTCGGTTGCCTCCTGAGCTTCGTGATCTTCTGGTAGACATCCCTGCTGCGCCGAGATGCCGGGTCGGGGTATACTGACGGTTCGATTCCTTCGTCTGCATATACACATCGAGAGAGAAAATGAAGAATACGATCCTCGCCGTTGTCTTCACGGTTTTTACGACCCTGGCGGTCTCAGCCGCCGACCGGCCGAATATTCTCATCATCCTGACCGATGATATGGGGTTCTCGGACCTCGGCTGCTTCGGCGGTGAGATCGACACGCCGAACCTGGATTCGCTGGCGAAGGGAGGGCTGCGTTTTACCGAGTTCCACAATACCGCGAGGTGCTGGCCGACCCGGGCGACGCTCCTGGGTGGGCGCTACAGCGACCGTCTCGGGCCCTCGCAGGTCACGATCGCCGAGGTTCTGAAGCCGTCCGGCTTCCAGACCGCCATGGTGGGCAAGTGGCACCTGGGTATGAACCCCCGCAAGGACGGCCCGATCCAGCGCGGCTTCGATGACTTCTACGGTACGATGACCGGCGCCGGCTCTTTCTGGGATCCGTATACGCTGACCCGCAACACCGATCCGATCGATGCCGAGGAGGAGGAGGGAGCTGGTTATTATTACACCGACGTCATCGGCAGGGAGGCTGTGCGCCAGATCGAGGCTTTCGCCAAACAGAAGGACAAGCCCTTCTTCCAGTACGTCGCTTTTACCGCCGCGCACTGGCCGCTGCACGCTCCTGAGAAGACCATCCAGAAATACATTCCGCGCTACCAGGGTGGCTGGGAGGAGCTGCGCGCGGCGCGCTACAAGCGCATGCTCGAGATGGGGATCATCGACAAGGAGCGCTGGCCGCTTCCCGGCACCGAGGGCAACGTCAAAAAGTGGGAGGGCATCGACCACAAGGAGTGGCGGATCCGCAACATGGCGATCTACGCCGCCATGGTCGACCACATGGACCAGGCGGTCGGTAAGATCGTCGCCGCGCTGAAGCGCACCGGCGCCCTCGACAATACCCTGATCTTCTATTTTCACGACAACGGCGCCTGCCCCGAGCACCTCGGCGGCAATGGCTACAATACCGCCAACAATGTCCTCGCCAAGGCGAAGAAGGCCGGCAAGAAGGTCTACGTGGGCGACCATTTCAACGTCATGATGGGTGGCCCGCTGACCTACGGCAGCGTCGGCCAGAACTGGGCTCACTCGCAGAACACCCCGCTTCGCCGCTACAAGATGAACGTCCACGAGGGCGGCGCCTGCACCCCGGCGATCGTTCACTGGCCGAAGGGGCTCAAGCACAAGCCGGGCTCGATCACCCTCCAGCGCGGCCACGTGATCGACATGATGGCCACCTGCATCGAGCTTGCCGGGGCGAAGTACCCCGCCGAGCGCGCCGGCCGGAAGGTCGATCCCCACGAGAGCCTGAGCCTGGTGCCGCTTCTCACCGGCGGCCGGCAGCCGCGCGACCACGCCTACATCTTCAACCATGCCAATACCCACGCCGTGATCAAGGGTGACTACAAGATCGTGCGGGAGGGCAGGAAGAGGCCCTGGGCGCTCTACAACCTGGCGAAGAACCGCACCGAGACCATCAACCTTGCCGAGAAGGAGCCCTCGCTCGTAGCAGCGCTGGAGGAGATCTGGGAAAACCGCTGGGGCAGGAAGAAGAAGTAGTTCGCCATGAACGGATCGATGCCGCGCCTGCTGTTTTTACTCATCCTGCTTGGCTGGGGCCCGCCGGGGCTGCGTGCAGCTTCGCAGCCCAACATCATCTTTTTTCTCTCCGATGACCATCGCTGGGACCGGATGGGCTGCGCCGGGCATCCCATCCTCAAGACGCCGACGATGGACAACCTGGCCGCCGAGGGCGTGCGGTTCACGAATATGTTCGTCACCACCTCGATCTGTGCCGCCAGCCGCGCCTCGATTTTCACCGGGCTCTACGAGCGCTCGCACCGGTTCACCTTCGGCACTCCTCCCATCTCCGCGAAGATGACCGGCGAGAGTTACCCGGCGCTCCTTCGCAAGGCGGGCTACCGCACCGGTTTCATCGGCAAGTTCGGGGTCAAGATCGAGCGCGGAGAGCGCGAGAAGATGTTCGACTTCTTTGTCGGCATCGGCCGTGGTCCTTACCTGAAAAAACAGAAGGACGGCAGCCTGCGCCACGAGAGCGAGCTCTGCGGAGACCAGGCCATCCGGTTTATCGAATCAAACCCCGAGGACAAGCCGTTCTGCCTGTCGGTGAGCTTCAACGCCTCGCATGCTGAGGATGGTGACAAGCGCCCCGGCATCGGGCACTTCCCCTGGCCGAAGGCGGTCGATGGTCTCTACGAGGACGTCGAGATTCCCGACCCGCTCTACAGCGCGCCGGAGATTTTTGAGGCCCACCCGGAGTTCATGAAGAAATCGATGAACCGCCAGCGCTTCTTCTGGCGCTGGGACAAGCCGGAGAAGTTCCGCACCAACCTGCGGGCCTACTACCGCATGATCAGCGGGATCGACGGGGTGATCGCCCGGGTTCGGGGCACGCTCGCGGAGAAAAAGTTGGCCGCCAATACCGTCATCATCTTCAGCGGCGACAACGGCTACTACGAGGGGCAGCGCGGTTTCGCCGGCAAGTGGTCGCATTACGAGGAGTCTCTCAGGGTGCCGCTGATCATCTATGATCCGCGCGCGAAAAAATCCCTGCGCGGCAAGGTGCCCGGCTCGATGGCGCTCAACATAGATATTCCAGCCACCATCCTCGACTATGCCGGCATCGATGTTCCCGCCAGCTACCAGGGACGAAGCCTGGTGCCGCTGGCCCAGGGACGCGAGCCCGGCAGGTGGCGCGACGACACCTTTGCCGAACACCTGATGAACCATGCGGCGATTCCGAAGTGGGAGGGTGTACGGGGCGCGCGCTATG
>JAKUSY010000376.1 GCA_022451445.1 Planctomycetota bacterium | reverse complement strand
TATGGATTTCCGCCAGCTTAGGACCTTTGCGTGCGTCGCGGAACTCGGGAGTCTGAGCAAGGCATCCGATACCTTGCGGGTCGCGCAGCCGGCGCTGAGCCGGCAGATCAAGCTCTTGGAGCACGAGCTGCGCACCGAATTGTTCACCCGCAACGGCCGCGGCATGGTGCTGACCGATGCCGGCCGTCTGCTGCTGGCGCGCACCAGCGGTATCGTGCGGCAGATCGACCAGATCCGCGTTCTCGTCGAGGGTGAGGAATAAACGGTCTGAAAGAAAACAGTTAACGGCTTCAAATCTCAGTACAATCGGGCCTCTTCGGCCGGGTTGGTTTTACTCGCCGGGGGAACCCTTTCCCGGTTCTTTAAATCGTCTTCGATTCAGTAATTTCCATTAAAGGAGGAATTCTCATGAAGGCTATGTTCAGTTTTTTGGCGGTATTGGTTCTTGTCGGACTCTCCAGCAGCCCTCTGCTTGCCCAGAAGAAGGGTAAGAGGGCCAAGGGGCCGAGCCTGTTCTCAGGCCAGGTCAAGAAGGCCGTTCCCGGTATCGATGCGGTCGTCAGCCTCAGTGATGAGCAGAAGGCGAAGTACGCTGAGCTTCAGAAGGCGATGGTTGCCTCGGAAGCGTATGTCGCTGCCGCCAAGACGATCAAGAACAAGGACGCCAGCAAGGAAGATCGCAAGGCCGCCTTGACCGCTATCAAGACGGCAAAGGCCGGACTTGCGGGCAAGTTGAACGGGATCATCGGTGCTGATAATGCAACGCTCGTTAACAAGGTCAACGATGCAGTGGCAAGCGCTCAGAAGGATCTTCGTACCGAGTACAAGGCCAAGTTGAAAGAGGCCAAGAACGATAAGGACGCCACTGCAACCCTCAGGAAGGAGATGACGGCCAAGGCGGCTTCATCTATTTCCGAAAAAGTGAACGCTCTTTTGAGTGATGCCCAGAAGGAAGCCGTCAAGAAAGCTTCGATCAAGGGCAAAGGCAAGGGCAAGAAGAAGCGTGAAAAAAAGGGCAAGAAGAAAGAAGATGCTGACAACGCCTGAGTTTCAGCTATACTCCTTTCAACGGTTTCTTTGAAAGCGCCCCTCATGCGCGAAGCGCAAGAGGGGCGCTTTTTTTGTCGCCGCTTTTTTCCGGGGGCGCCCGGGCGGCCGCCTCAGCCTGTCAGCTTCTGCCAGGCTGCCTCGATTCGCCGGTAGACGGCCCGCCAGGTGAAGGGGAAAAGAAGCTCCCGCAGGTCCTCGCCCGAGCTCGGTGGTGGGTCGAGCAGGGCGTGGCGGAGCCGCTCCGCGAGGTTTCTTGAAAATTCGGGCAGGTCAGCCTCAACGGGCTTGTCGATCGTTTCCATCGCAGGCATCGCAACGGTATGGATGACCCCGGGCAGGTGGGGGAGAATCCCCGAGCGCACCCCGGGGAGATCGGTACAGACCGGTCGGCAGCCGCAGGCGAGAGCCTCGATGAGCACCAGCGGCAGGCCCTCGAAGAAAGATGGCAATACGAAGACGCCGCAGCCCCGCATGATCCCGGCGAGCTCGGGCTGGCTCACCCGCCCGTGATAGACGACATCCTCTCCGAAGGTTTTCATGCGCTCGAGGAGCCGTTCACTTTCTTCTCCGGCGCCGCCTCCGGCGATATGGAGTTTCACGCCGAGCTGGTCTTCGCGCAGGAGCTCGAAAGCGTCGAGCAGTGACCGCAGCCCCTTGCTCTCGCTGAGCTTGCCGGCGAAGAGGAGTGAACTGCCTCGGTCCTCCGCCGCGCCCTCGCAGTGGAAGAGTTCCTCCCGGTAGCCAGCCCCGACGACCGCCACCTGTTCTTCCGCCAGCCGGTATTCTTCCCGGTACAGCCGGGCGTGTTCTTCGTGCAGGACGGCGAAGAGGTCGTGTCGTCCGCAGCCCTCGCGGTTTTCTTCGGCGAGGTGGGGGCATTGACTCAGCTGCCTGAGCGCCGTTCCATGTCCGTGGACCACGACGGGGGTGTCTCCCGCGAGATCCTTCAGCATGGAGGAGAGGAGCCAGGCGTGGTGGGCGTGGATGATGTCGGGTTTGAATTCGCTGAGGATCCGCGACAGGGCTGATCGCCAGGCCGAGCGGTAGCTCGCGAGCTGTCCCGGGGTCATCTGCGAGAACCGGGTGCTCGGGTAGGGCATGACATCACTCATGCCGGGTACGTGAAAGTCGAGGGCCGCTTCAGCCGTCCCGCTGTCGCTTTTGAATTCCAGGCGGCAGACCTCTTCGTCGTCGAGCCCGTCGACGGCACTCGAGTCGCCCGCCGGTACTCCGATGAGCGCGCGCTGGCTCCAGCCCGCCGCGCCCGCCTCGCGCGCAAGAGCGTCGAGGGTTACGCCGCTTCCCGTCAGGGAGGGCCGCTGGGAGAGTGTGTGGAGAACCCGGGCCTGCATGAGGACAGATTGTACGGAAGGCGGCGGCCTGAATACAGTCCACGGGGCGGCCGGAGGGAGATAAGTTGAATGCACCGCCGCGCCGCCCTTATCATGGGGCGCATTCACCTGGAGGATCCATGGCCCGAAAAAGCATCACCGGACTCAGCCGTCGCGAACTGCTGCTCGGTGGGGCCGTAGGCCTGGGCGGGCTCGACCTGGTGGGGCTGGATCTCCCCGGCCTCCTGGCCGCGGAAGAATCCGCCGTCCCGTCCCGGGCCAGGGCGAAGTCCTGCATCCTGTTCTTCATGGAGGGAGGGCCGGCCCACCAGGATCTCTGGGACCTGAAGCCGGAGGCGCCGCTGGAGTACAGGGGTGAGTTCAAACCGATCCCGACGAAGGTGCCCGGCGTGCAGGTCTGTGACCACCTGCCCATGCTCGCGGGGCAGATGCATCATTTCGCCCAGGTGCGCTCAGTCCATCACGACGTCAACGATCACAACGCGGGCGCCTACTATTGTCTTACCGGCCATTCTCCACGGGTCGGAAACAAGCTGATTATCTCGCCGAGCCCGAGCCTCTTCCCCTCCTACGGATCGGTCCTCGCTCGGCTGCGTCCATCCGGGAACCAGCTGCCGGATTTCGTCCACATTCCCGAGGTCCTCTCGAACCTTAATTACGACCTTCCCGGCCAGTTCGCCGGCTTCTTCGGCCGCCAGTTCGATCCGTACGTTACCGGGGATCCCAGCCTGCCCGGCTTCAATACAAGCATCTTCGAACTCTCAGACGATGTCTCGAAGGAGCGCTTCCTGCGCCGCAGGCGTCTTCGCGAGAAAATGATCGAGTCGCTCAGCGCCAGGCCCGGCGGTGACAGGCTTCTCGGAAAAACCGAAGGCCACTACCGCAAGGCCTTCGAGCTGCTGGGCTCTCCGAAGGTACGGGATGCTTTTGATCTCAGCCTTGAATCCGACAGGACGCGAGAGCGCTACGGGTTTGACCGCAAGTCGAACCGCGCAAAGCTGGCCAGGGAGTTCGGCGGCGTTCCCCACCTCGGCCAGAGCATGCTCCTGGCCCGGCGCCTGGTAGAGGCGGGCTCCAGGCTGGTGACCGTTTGCGCGGGACGAAGGTACTGCCAGGCCTGGGATACGCACAGGAAACACTTCCCCCTCATGAAGCGGTCCCTGCTGCCGCTGACCGACCGGGCCCTGTCCGCCCTGGTGGAAGATCTCGATGAGCGGGGTCTTCTCGATGAGACCCTGGTGGTGGTGATGGGTGAGTTCGGACGCACTCCGAAGATCGGCCAGGTGACGAGCAACGCGGGCGCCGATAAGGGCGGCCGCGATCACTGGCCGCATTGCTATTCGGTGCTCTTCGCCGGCGCCGGCGTCTCCGGCGGGGCGATCTACGGCAAGAGCGACCGCTACGCGGCTTTTCCTGAAAGTAACCCGGTCACGCCGGAGGACATCGCCGCCACCATCTACGACCTCATGGGACTGGACCCCGGCATGGAGATCACAGATCGGCTTGACCGTACTGTCCACCTGAGCGATGGTAC
>JAKUSY010000375.1:1078-3945 GCA_022451445.1 Planctomycetota bacterium | reverse complement strand
GCGCTGCGACCCCGAGGGCACAATTCAGTCGCTCGCATTCCGGCTCCTCGCCGGCATCTTCTCTCTCTTCTTTCCGGCCCTGGCGATGGCCCACGACACCCTGGATTTCAACGCAGTCCAGGGAATCCTGAGCGCTAATTGCGGCGGTGGCGGCTGCCACATCAACCAGGCCACCAGCGGCGTCAACCTGACGAGCTACGAAACCCTGATGAACAGTGTCGGAGTTCAATACGGCGGTCCTGTCGTCATTCCCGGAGACCCCTCGCAAAGTCCGCTCATCGACAAGGTCATGATGCCATCGCCTGAGCACGGCAGCCGCATGCCCCGGGGAGCCGAACCGCTCGAGGAGCAGGAAATCGATATGCTGCTCGACTGGATCGGCGATGGCGCCATCCGCTCACATCTCCCCATGCGGGGGGACGTCGATGAAGACGAGAGCGTAACGCTGACCGATGCCATCCTCATCCTCCAATACCTTTTCAGTGGCGGCGAGGAGTTCCAATGCCTCGCCATGGCGGATACGAACCGGGACGACAACGTCGACCTCACGGATGCGGTCTACATCCTGGGCTACCTCTTTCTCGCCGGAGACAACCCCGGCGACCTGAGCGAAGAGGAGGCCGAAGAATGCAGAGATCAACACGAGCTGTCTTTCGAGAGTCTCTACGAAAACCTCTTTGCGACCACCTGCGCCTTCTCCTCCTGCCACAGCTCCGAGTCAAGAAAAGGAGAGCTCTCCCTGGGCTCCCTCGCGGATGCCCGGTCGGAACTGGTCAGGGTCGAAGCGGCTAACAATGCAGCCAACACCGCGGGCCTGCTGCGGGTGGACCCCGGCGCTCCCGACAACAGCTTCCTCTTGCGCAAGCTCATCGGCCCGGGGCCCGGCGAAGGCAACAGGATGCCGGCGAACTCTTCCACCCCGCTATCGGACAGTACCATCGGCGCCGTGCGAGACTGGATCCTCGCGGGAGCTCCGCTCGAGGGCACCATCGAAGGCGTCCCCGACCTCGAGGATGAGCCCTCCCCCCCGATCGACCGCATGCCGATACCACCGGTACCGGAAAACGGCGTCCAGATCCGGCTGCCGGATTTCACCATCGCGCCACGCTCCGAGAGGGAGGTGTTCTACTATTTCGGCAACCCACTGCAGGATGCGGACGTTGAAGGAGACGACATCTACGTCAAGCGGATTGACATCCACATGCGCGAAGACAGTCACCACTTCATTATCTACCGCTGGAGAGGAGGCCGAAGACCCGCCGCCGGGTTCCGCAATATTGGAGAAGATTTTCTGAACTTCTCCAGGCGGGATTACATCGTCGCCTCGCAATCATCTTTCCAGAGCCTCGCATTTCCCGACGGAGTAGGCCTGCGCTTCGACCGCAATGTCGACTTCGACCTCAACTCTCACTACCTGAATCTCAACGGCGAGGAGCCGCTGATCGGCGAGGTGTACATCAACTTCTTCTTCGCCGAACCCGGGGAGATCACGACCCTTGTGCGTCCCCTCTTCGAGACCATCAACTCTATCAATGTCCCCCCGAACGCCACGCGCACGGTCCAGGATAACTGGCGCGTCTCGCGGGAGACCCACGTCTACATGCTGTCATCGCATATGCATCGTCACGGCATCGAATACGGCGCCTACCTGACTCAAAACGGGCAGGACATACGGCGGGTCTATTTCAGCCAGGGCTGGGACGACCCGGTCGACGTCCTCTTCGATACGCCGTTGGTACTGCAGCCTGGCCAGGGGCTGAGGCATTGGGCGACCCATCGCTACGACGATCCGCCGAGTGCGAACTCTCCACCCCTTCAATGGGGAGTGACCTCCGAGGATGAAATGGCTATCCTGCTCGGATACTATGCAGAGCCGTAAACATTCGCGCGGTTTCTGCGGCGAGCCTCAGATGGCTCAGCACCACCAGGAAAAAGCGAACCATGCATCTTAGGAACCTCCTGCTCCCGGCCCTCATCTTCTGCCTCGCCTTCAATTCCTCACAGCAGCTGGAGGCATGGCAGGAGGCTCTGAAAAAGCAGCCCCTGGCCAAGGGGAAGGTCCAGGCGCGAAGCTATTTCTTCAAGGATGCAGATAAGGACATGGGCTACACCGTCTATGTTCCCAGAAGCTATACCCCGAAGAAAAAATGGCCTCTCATCGTTGGCCTTCACGGACTCGGCAGCAATCCCGCACAGTTGATCCGCTACCCGGGGCTCACAAAGCTGGCTGAAAAGCATGGCTACATCCTCGCCTGTCCGATGGGATACAACGAGAGAGCGTGGTACGGCGCCGCGAGCTTCGTCGACCGCAAGATCTGAAAACTCAGCGAACAGGATGTCATGAACGTCCTCGGAATCGCCCGCAAGGACTTCAGCGTCGACCCCGATCGAATATATCTCATGGGACACTCGATGGGCGGAGGCGGCACCTTTTACCTGGCGATGAAACATCCCGAAATCTGGGCCGCCCTGGGTCCGATCGCCCCCGCCATCTATTCAAGCACCAGGGAGCTGGCGGCAATCAAGCACATCCCGATCATCTGCGTCCAGGGCGCCAGGGACCGGCTCGTGAATGCAAAAATAACGAGGGCCTGGGTAGCGAAGATGAAGGAGCTGGGGATGGTGCACCAGTACATAGAAGATCCCGAAGGCGGCCACGTCAGGATCGCCTTCGAAAAGATGCCCGACATCTTCACCTTCTTCAACAAGCACAAGAAGAAAGCCGGCCCACAGGCCAAGAACAAAAAGAAAGGATCCTGAGCGGGTTCAGTTTTTCTTCTTCCTGGCCTTCCCCTTGCCTCCCCTTGCGGCGTTGGGAACATTCACCTTTGGAATCCCGCGCGCATGCTCAGCAATGACATCTGCGT
>JAKUSY010000375.1:0-1068 GCA_022451445.1 Planctomycetota bacterium | reverse complement strand
CGGCGAGATTGTTCCACTCGAGAGGAGCTGTGGCGGGCTCGTATAGCGCCTCGGCGCCATCGGAATAGCGGATATAGCGCCACCGCTCAGATCTGACCGCGTGATTGTTCTGCTTGAAGGTGGTCAGGGCCGGGCGGGCCCACTCTGATGCGGGCTCATCGAGGAGCGCCTTGATGCTGACCCCCTCGAGCCCTTTCCGTTTTTTGATCCCGCAGAGCTCGACGAGTGTCGGGAATACCTGGATGAGCTCTACGGGCCGGGAGCATCGCCGCCCCCTCAGCCCCCCGGGGACGGAAATAATCATCGGCACGTGGGTGGAGGTCTCCCAGAGGCTCTGCTTGGCCCAGCGCTGCTTCTCGCCAAGGTGAAAGCCATGGTCGGAGAACAACACCACGATCGTGTTCTTCGCGTAGGCGCTCTTCTCGAGCGCATTAAGAACCCGCCCTAGCTGGGCATCCATGAAGCTGACGCAGGAGAGATAGGCCTGTACGGCATGCTTCCATTTGCCGCTCTTGACGAACCAGTCGTGCGCGGGGGGAGTGCTATTGGAGGTGAGTTTCCTGGCGAACTCGGGAAGATCCAACCAATCATCCAGCTTGACCTCCGGCAGCCGGACCTTGCCAAGCGGATGCAACCCGAACCATTTCCGAGGCGCGTAGAGCGGCACATGCGGCCTGTAGAAGCCAAGGGCCGCGAAGAAGGGTCTGGCGTGCTTCCTGCCCAGGATATTGATGACCCAGCTGGCATCCCTGTAGTCGTTGCTCTTGTTGCCCCCATAGTCCTGCGGCCCGAAGCCCCAGAGCCCCTTAAGCTCCGCCTGGACCCTCTTCGCCTCCTTGGCCACCTGCCCAGGGGTCGGCCCGATGTTGTCGAAGGACCGCTTCTCCGTTCGCGAGCCGTGAAAAATCTTGCCGGCGGTGAACGTCTCGTACCCATTGGCGCTGAAATGCTCCGTCAGGGTGACCCGGTTCTTGTTAAGAGCAGTAGAGCGAAACCAGGGCCTGTTCTCATAAATTCCCGTGGTCGAAGGCCTGAGCCCGGTCATGAAGCTGGTGCGGGAGGGGTTGC
>JAKUSY010000374.1 GCA_022451445.1 Planctomycetota bacterium | reverse complement strand
AGACTGAGGGTCTCTGTGGTGTCCTCGGGCAGCTCCATATTCTTCCAGGAACAATCGGTGGATTTCATCTCGGGTTCCTTGCCTCGCCTGGGATTCCGGTCCGGTTCCTGCCGCGCCCAGCCTGTCTGAGCCGGCTTCTTTTCGCACCTTCGATGCTCGCATCAAGCGCTCATCGCAACCGTGCGCCGGTACCCTCCTGTCTTTTATTTTACCACTGCCGGCAAAGACCGCAAGAACCCTGCCGGGCCGGGTTGAAGCTCTGTCAGGCTTGACTTGCAGGGTAGACGGATTAATATCGCCGGAGGTATTCATTAAGTAAAGTTGTGGCATAGACATGCGTTGGCTACCGGTAGTACAGACCGAAAACGGCGAAAACCCCGGCCAGGATTTTTCTTCGGCGACTTCCCCGGTCGGTGAAGGACTGCTGAGCGAGGGCTCCTGTGATGAGCATTCGATAAGCCCCGGGTCGAAGGCCGGTGGGGTGGGGATAGATAGGCGTGTTTATTTCGAGGTTTTCGGCTGCCAGATGAACAAGCTCGATGCCGAGCTGATGCTAGGAGTTCTCAACGAAAGCGGCTACCAGTTGACCGATGATCCTTCCGAGGCTGGAGTCATACTCTACAATACCTGCGCGATCCGGGCGCAGGCCGAGAACAGGGTCTTCTCGAAGCTCGGCAATCTCACCGGGCTGAAGAAGAAACGTCCCGACCTGGTGATCGGGATGCTCGGTTGCGGGGCGCAAAATCACCAGCACGACATCTTCCGCCGGTATCCCCATGTGGGTATAGTCTGCGGTCCCGGTGAGTTCCTGCGTCTGCCGCAGCTGATTGCCCAGGCCCGGGAAGAAGGGCAGGTTGCCGCTCTTGACCTGGGCAAGCCGGTGCGGTTCACCAGGAAAGAGAATCTCGGCCCGCGGGCCCATCACGCCTTCGTGTCGGTAATGCGGGGCTGCGATATGGCCTGCACCTATTGCGTGGTCCCCAGCACTCGTGGCGGTGAGGTCAGCCGCCCGGTCTCTGAGATCATCGAGGAGGCCGAGGTCCTTGTCGCCTCCGGCGTGAAGGAGATTACTCTCCTGGGGCAGACGGTCAATTCTTACGGTAAGCGCCTGGCCCCTGGAAGGAGGATCGGCCTCCAGCATGTGCTCTGCGGACTGAACCAGCTTGACGGGCTGGAGCGGATTCACTTCATCACGTCGCATCCGAGATTCATGAACCAGGAGCTGATCGAGGCGATGGGAGAGCTCGAGAAGGTGTGCGAGTACCTGCACCTGCCGGTGCAGTCCGGCTCTGACGATGTTCTGCGGCGCATGCAGCGGTCTTATACGATCAAGCACTATCGGAAGGTGGTCGATGAATGCCGCCGGTTGGTGCCCGGAATCGCGCTGGCGACGGACTTCATTGTCGGGTTCTGCGGGGAGACGGATGCTGAGTTCGAGGAGACCGTGAAGCTGGTCGAGGAGGTGCGCTTCAATGGATCCTATATCTTCAAGTATTCTGAGCGTCCCGGCACGCCCGCCGCCGATCTCGAGGATGATGTTCCCGAGGAGGTAAAGCGTGAGCGTAACCAGATCCTGCTGGGAATCCAGAGGGGCATCAGCCTCGAGCTCAACAGTGAATCGATCGGACGGGAAACGGAGGTGCTGGTCGAGGGTCTCAGCAAGAAGGACAAGACGCGCTGGAGCGGTAGAAATCGCAAACACCAGATCGTGGTCTTTCCTGTCAAGGGAAACGAAGATCTCGCAGGGAAGCTCGTCACCGTCAAGGTCACCGAGGTGACCCAGGTGGTGCTGGTGGGGGAGCGTCGAGGGAAAGGGAGCTGAGTGGTCGCCGCGCGTCCTGATCCGGCATTCATGGCTGAGGCGCTCGAGCTTGCCCTCGGGGGCCTGGAGAGTGTTTCGCCGAACCCCCTCGTCGGGGCTGTCGTGGCCCGTGGAGGGCGCGTCATCGGCCGCGGCTTCCACCGCCGCCTTGGCGGTCCACACGCGGAGAGAGAGGCTCTGCGCGATGCGGGTAATGCCAGGGGGGCCGACCTGTACGTTACCCTCGAGCCCTGTGCCCATCATGGAAAGACTCCACCCTGCAGCGAGGCCATCCTCGAGGCCGGGATCAAGAGGGTCTTTTTCGCGGCCTTCGATCCGAATCCCGCGGCCCGTGGCAGGGGGCCGCGCATCCTGCGCCAGGCCTCGGTGGAGGTTCGCGGAGGTCTTCTTCGGAAAGAAGCGCTGGCTCAGAACGCGCCCTACTTTTTCTGGAGAAAAAACAGGAGACCCTGGGTCTTGCTGAAATGGGCCATGAGCCTGGATGGAAAGATAGCTACGGCGGGTGGTGAATCCCAGTGGATCACGGGAGCGAAGGCCCGGGCCCGGGGACACTCATTGCGCAGGCGGGTCGATGCGATCATGGTAGGGACCGAAACGGCCCTGGCGGACGATCCTCTTCTCACGCCCAGGCCGGCCAGGGGCAGGACGCCGCTGCGGGTGATCCTGGACCGGCGGGGGCGGCTGCCCATGAAGCTCAAGCTGCTCTCCTCGTCCCGGGTCGCGGGCCGGGGGCGGAGGCTCTACGTCAGCGTTCCCGGGGCCAACAGTGTCCGGCGCCTCGGCAAGCTGGAGCGCAGCGGTGTGGAGATCCTGCTGCTGCCGCCGCGAGCGGGCGGTCTCGACCTCGGGCTGTTGCTGGATGAGCTTTCGAAGCTGGAGATATCCCAATTGCTGGTTGAGGGGGGCGCGGAGCTCGCGGGCGCCCTGCTGAAAAATTCGATGGGACAGGAGATCGCCGCCTTCATCGCTCCAAAAATCCTCGGGGGAGAGGGGGCTCTCTCGCCTGTTGGCGGCGAAGGATTCAGCAAGTTGCAGGAATCTCTCGCGCTCTCAGGGATGCGCCAGGAGACCCTCGGGGCGGATCTCCTTCTCAGCGCCAGGATCGACTTTTCCTGAAAGTGAGAGTATTTTCCCCCCGGGGGCCTATAACACATTGATTAATATAGTCTTGAGCCTCTCGGGATATGGCTGGTGAATCAATTTTCATGACATAAGGTGCTCGAAAAATCGGTGGAGTTTTGTTTAAATAATCGGCTTTGACTGACTACTCAGGCAGGAGGCGAAAGACCTT
The DNA here is from genome assembly GCA_022451445.1 of Planctomycetota bacterium. Classification (GTDB taxonomy): domain Bacteria; phylum Planctomycetota; class UBA8108; order UBA8108; family UBA8108; genus UBA8108. Next base: position 833 of record JAKUSY010000374.1, on the reverse strand, counting down.
CGAGGCAGGGGGAACAGGCGGAGCTGGCTTTATGATCAAGGTTCAGAACATTACCAAGACCTACGGAGCGACAATCGCCGTGAACGATGTCAGCTTCGAGGTGCACCAGGGTGAAATACTGGGATTTCTCGGTCCCAATGGAGCCGGGAAATCAACGACGCTGAAGATCATCACTTCCTACGTGGTGGCGGATTCCGGCAGCGTCTACGTGAATGATGTCGAGGCCCTAGAGAACCCGATGGAGGTGCGCAGGGCTATCGGCTACCTGCCGGAGACCACCCCGCTCTATATGGACATGCAGGTTGTCGAGTACCTGAAGTTCGTCGCCAGGGCCAGGCAGATGTCGGGGCCCGAGGGAGATGCAGCGGTAGATCGTGTTGTCGAAATGGTAGGGCTTCGCCGGATGCTGCGCAAGAACATCGGACACCTCTCCAAGGGTTACAAACAGCGCGTCGGGATCGCCCAGGCGCTCGTGCACGATCCGGGTATCCTGATCATGGATGAGCCCACAAGCGGCCTCGATCCTCACCAGATCATCGAAATCCGGGAGCTGATCAGGGAGCTCGGCAAAGAAAAGCTGATCATTCTCTCCAGCCACATTCTCCAGGAGATCTCGGCGATCGGTACACGGATCATGATTATCAAGGATGGCAGGATTGTGGCGGATGACACGCCGCAAAACATGCAGCGCTCTCTTGGCGCCCAGGCGGGTTTCAGGGCCAGGGTCCAGGGGCCCGGTGATGAGGTGGTCAATGCCCTGCGGGGGTTGGATGGCGTCATCTCGGTCGAGGCCAGCTCCGGTGCCGGATCGGATACGGAGTATCGATTGCTGA
>JAKUSY010000373.1 GCA_022451445.1 Planctomycetota bacterium | reverse complement strand
GTCGAAGAGCCGGGCGGCGCCATGGAGATCCTGACCTTTTCGAGGTTGACTGGATTGAGGAAGGTAGCGGTCCTGTTCCGCTTCGTTCTGCTCCAGGACGAGGCGGCGGTTCGCCGTCTCTTTGATTCTCTCAACAGTATGGAGAAGGTCATGGTCAGGGAGGAGCTTGATTCCATGGGTGTCCTCGAGGCCGATATGGCGATCGATGTGCTCAGGGAATTCGATGTTCTCTGCGGGATCCACAAGGCTTACCGCGAGGGTGGTGTCGATGGAGCGATCTCCGTTGGAGAGAAATTTCTTCACAAGGAGCAGGCTCGCAGGCTGGCTGAGACGCTCGGCAGCCGGAATAACGGAGAGACGGAGGCCGAGGTTCCCGAAGAGGTCGCCGAGGTGGAGGGCGCGGATGAAGCGCCGGCTAGGGCCGGCACGGAGGGGGCGGAAGAGGTTTCAGAAGAGCCCGGGATGGAATCCCTCGACGCAGGGGGAACTACAGCTGGTCCGGAGCCCGCTCTGCTGGCGGACCTGGAGGAGAAAGACCTGGAAGATGTCGCCAGCTGAGGACGCTGGCAGTGGTGGTTCGCCAGGAGCGGCACGGAAAGAAAATGGAGAGATCCGGGATGAGAAAAAAAAGTCGAACGGGTCTTTTCTGCCTGCTGGCGATCTTCTCCATCACGGCTCTCAATAGCCGCGCTGATTTTTCCGGCGGCTCTCTGTCGGCGCAGGAAGATCTGCTTGTGCGTCCGGACGAGACGGTCCACGACCTCCTCAACGAAGGGGACGGGAAGGAAACCGCGGCCCTGGCGGCCGGTAGGAACGGGCTGTGGAGAACAGGAGGGATATTCGTTCTCGGGGTGGGGCTCGGGGTCTTCCTGCTGCTTTCCTGGCAGCGCCGGCGTCCGGTCTCGGCAGCCGCTACGAGGGCGCGGGACTCCATGGAGGTCATCGGCCGGGCCGCCCTCTCTTCCAAGCATACCGCCTGCCTTCTGAAGGTCGGACCCGACAGGCTGGTCGTCGTCGCCTTGTGCGGTGAGGCGATGAGCCCGCTGTGCACGATCGAGGGAGAAGATGAGGTTGGCAGGATAATTGGAGAGCTCGAAGAGCCCGCCGGGCGGGCCCCCTGGCTCACCGAGGCGGAGAAAACCGGGGAGGCCGACTCTCCTTCGGATGACGGGGCCGTCTCCTCGAGGAGCTTCGTCTCCAGCTCTTCTTCAGCGCAGACCGAGGCGGGACAATGAAATCAGCGGGATCCGGATTGCTGAAGACAGCCCTGCGCGGCCTGGTGTTCTGCGGCCTGCTGGCGGCGGGAGAGGCTGTCGTTGCTGAAGAGGCCGAGGCTTCAGGCGATGTGCTGAGGACCCTGACCGGGCTCGATGGAGAGAACCTCGGCGTTCCTCTTCGCGCCCTGGCTCTGGTAACGATATTCGGGGTCGTTCCCTCGATCGTCCTGTTGACGCCCTGCTTTCCGAGAATCCTGGTGGTTCTTTTTTTTCTCAGGAAGGCGATGGGAACCCAGGATCTGCCACCCAATATGCTTGTCTTCGGACTTTCCTTTCTGCTGACGGGAGCAGTGATGCTCCCCGTCTGGAAAGAGGTGCACCGGGAGGCCTACGTCCCCCTGGTGGAAACGAAGGAGATTGACGCGGAGCAGGCTCTTCAAAGGGCCGAGCTGCCGGTGAAGAGGTTCATGCTCAGGCACACCCTGCGCGACGATCTCAGGTTGATGCTGGAGGTGTCTGTACAGGGCGCCGGAAAACAGTCCTTTCCTTCCACGGACGGCGGCAGGGCTTCGGGGACGGAGCCCGGCTCCTCAGCCGGTCAGCAGCTCGAGGAGCTCAGTTTTTTCACGATCCTGCCGGCCTTTGTGCTCAGCGAGTTGAAGATGGCCTTTCAGCTGGGCTTCCTGCTCTTTCTTCCGTTCCTGATGGTCGACCTGGTCGTTTCCGCCGTGCTCGTATCGATGGGAATGATCATGCTGCCTCCCACGCTCGTTTCTCTGCCCCTGAAGATCCTTGTTTTCGTGCTGGTAGATGGCTGGAGCCTGGTGGTGGGGCAGCTTCTCTCCGGCATCCAGGGTGGAGGGTAGGAGGTAATAACGGATGGGATTCGTGATGAAAAATGATGCGCGCCGTGAGGCGGGAGCGGGGCTTCTAGACCCCCTCGGGGAGCGAAGGAAGGAGCAAGCCTGATGGACACAGCCATCGAGCTCTCCCGCGGAGCTCTTGCAACGGCGATCGAGTTGGCCCTGCCGGTGATGGTTGTGGGCCTGGTCGTCGGGGTGATCGTGAGCGTGTTCCAGGCGATGACCCAGGTTCATGACCAGACCCTCTCCTTCATCCCGAAGATCCTGGCCATGGTGACAGTGATCCTGGTGCTGCTGCCCTGGTTCCTGAAGGTGATGGAAGGCTACACCCGTACGATTTTCGAACAGCTGGGGGAGGGTTTTTTTCCCTGAGAGGGGTCCCATGAACGGGCCGCGGTATGGAATTAGCGACAGAGATTGATGCAAGAGGCAACGATAGAGCAATGGACGTTCGACGCCCTGCCGCCCGCGGCTGTGCTGGTCGGCTGCCGGCTGCTGGGGCTGTTTATCTCCGCCCCGTTTTTTCGCAGCAGGCTGCTGCCCTGGCGGTTGAAAATCGCGGTGGTGGCGGTGTTGAGCATGGGCGTCCTCCTCTCGCCTGTTCCGCAGGAGAGCCTGATGGGACTGGAGGAGGGCGTGCTCGAAGACCTCCGGGACCCGGCCCGGGGCTGGCTGCTCATCGGCGGCGAGCTCCTCATCGGAGCGGTGCTGGGCTGGAGCGTCCTCGTCGTGCTGGCCTGCGTACAGGGCGCGGCGGATCTCATCGCGCAGCAGACGGGGTTCACGGCAAATCTCATTGCGGATCCCCAGTCACAGGGCGGCGGCTCTTCGCTGGGTATCTTCTACCACGGCCTGGCAATCTACCTGCTGCTTTCCCTGAACCTGCATCACAGCCTGATCGGATCGGTCCTGAAGAGCTTTTCCTGGGTTCCGCCCGGCTCCCTGTCGGCGGCTTCCGTCGCGCAGATGCTGAGCCGCCTGGCGCTGGAAATCGGCAGCGACCTGTTCGTGGCGGCCATGGTGCTCGCCCTGCCTGTTCTGCTTGCCATGGCGTTGGTGTCCATGGTTCAGGCCGCGCTGGGACGGGCCCTGCCCCAGGCCGAGCTGTTCACCCTCGGGCTGCCGGTAAGGCTGCTGGTCGGCCTCATGGTGCTCTACGCCTCGTTGCCGGTATCGATGAGGTACGTGGGGGGAATGCTGCGCTCGGCGGTTCGCGGTGGAGATGGTTTTCTTTCGGGCTGGAGCGGTTGAGGGCTCCTGGAGGTAGAGGATAAAGATGTCGTCGGACTGGGATCGAAAAACTGAGAAGCCTACCGAGGCAAGACGGCGTCTTGCCCGTGAGCAGGGCCGCGTGGCGGTAAGCCGCGACCTGGTCGCGGCCTTCTCCCTGCTCTGGGTGCTGCTGGCGTTTCGCCAGCTCGCGGGTCCCTTCCTGGAGCGGGCGGTTGTAAGTATCAGGCAGATGCTCCAGGCAGCTTTTTCACCGCAGAGCCTGACGGTGGTCGAGACGGCCTCCATCCTGCGGGATTCATTGCTGGAGGCATTGGGGCTTCTCGTACCCGTTCTCATGGCGGTGCTTGTGTTGGTGTTGATCTCGAGCCTGGTGCAGAGCGGCTGGATGTTCAGGCCGGCGGCGGTCTCTCCCGACCCGGGACTCCTGTCGCCGGGGGCGGGATTTGGCAGGCTCTTCTCCGGGAGCTCACTCGTTTCGGGCCTCTTCGCCCTGCTGAAATGCGCTTGGCTTGCAGTCGGGCTCTGCTGGGCTGTCTCTCCCCTGCTGGTTGCCGGAGGAAGCGTCAGCGCGCAGAATCTCATGGGCGCTCCGGGGTTGACGGGATTGAGCCTGGGCTCGCAACACCTTCTCAGCGTCGGCGCTACCCTCGCCATGGGTCTCATCGTT
>JAKUSY010000372.1 GCA_022451445.1 Planctomycetota bacterium | reverse complement strand
GGAGAGCTTACGGTGATACCGGCTTTTGGCGGAATGGAGGCCAACCTCCAGCGCTGGAAACAGCAATTCAAGGAGGTTCCCGAGCCGCTTATCAATAACCGTGAGGTGGCGGGGATGAAGGTCTCCATCGTTCAGCTCGATGGGACCTACCTGTACAAGGCGCGTCCGATGGATCCCAGCGAAACCGTCCAGCCCCGTCCTGATTACAGGGTTCTTGCCGCGGTGGTGCAGGCGCCCGGGGGCCAGGTCTTCTTCAAGTCTTTCGGTCCACGCTCCACCATGGAAAAGTGGCAGGAGGCGTTTACCGATATGGTCGACAGCTTTACGCCAACTGGGAGGTAGGGCAGTTGAGCTTCGATCTCCAGGCTCTTATCAACAGCCGCAATGGCGAGAACGTCGCTCTTCAACGCGAGAATATCAACCCCCAGTTCGCCCGGGTTCTGCGTCTCATCGGGTTCGACAAGGTATATGTCCGTGGCCTCGGCCAGTATCTCTATGACGAGGAAGACTCCGAGTATCTCGACATGCTCGGGGGCTACGCGGTTCATAATGTAGGGCGCAACCACCCGGTGGTCATCCGGGCCCTGAAGGACCTGATGGACTCCCAGCCCGCCACCCTGGTTCAGATGGATGCGCCCCTTCTCTCCGGGCTTCTCGCTGAGCGCCTCAAGGAGCTGACGCCGCAAACGCTCGATACGGTTTATTTTACCAATTCCGGAACCGAGGGGGTCGAGACAGCTATCAAATTCGCCCGCAAGAAAACTCGCCGACCCCGGGTTCTCTTCTGCGATCATTCCTTCCACGGCCTGAGCAACGGCTCCCTGTCGCTGAACACCGATGAGTCCTACCGCACGGGCTTCGACCCCCTCCTCCCGGGGTGTGAGAAGGTGGCGCTGAACGATACCGCCGCCGCCGCTGCCGAGCTCGAGAGGGAGGATGTCGCGGCCTTCGTGCTGGAGCCGGTACAGGGCAAGGGTGTGTTCATCGCCCGTGATGAGTACCTGCGCGAGGTCCGGGAGCTCTGCTCCCGCCATGGAACCGTGCTGGTCTTCGATGAGGTCCAGACCGGGTTCGGGCGTACCGGCAGGATGTTCGCGATGGAACATTCCGGTGTCGAGCCGGATATCCTGGTCCTGTCCAAGGCCCTCTCGGCCGGCCTGGTCCCGGTTGGAGCGGTTCTCACGACACGGAGCATCTACGACGGGGTTTTTGATTCCCTGGATAATTGCGTGGTTCACTCCTCTACCTTCGGCCAGGGAGCCTACGCGATGGCCGCTGGGCTCGCGACGCTTCATGTCTTCGAGGAGGAGGGTATCGTCGAGAATTCCAGGCGGATGGGGGCTCTCCTCTTGGATGGACTGAAAGAGCTTGCCGGGAGATTCGAGCTTATCAGTGAGGTTCGCGGGCGCGGCCTGATGATCGGCATCGAGCTTGGAAAGCCATCTTCGCTGAAGCTCAAGATGGGCTGGAAGCTCGCGAACAAGCTGCAGAAGGGACTGGTCGCGCAGGCCATGGTGATGTCACTCCTGGCGGATCACCGGATCCTGGCCCAGGTGGCCGGGCATGGCCTCGAGGTCATCAAGCTCATTCCGCCGCTAGTGATCGATGAGTCCGATGTGGGCCGCTTCCTGGGGGCTTTCGAAGAGGTCCTCGAGCGCAGCCATCGCTTTCCGGGCCCCATCTGGGAATTTACCACCCGGCTTGCAAAACACACGATCAGGCGTTGAGGTGAAGCGGATGTCAATTTGTTGAGACTCGGAATCCCGAAGAACAGAGAGAATGGATGAGATGAGTGTTTTCCAGCGTGTACTTTCACTCGGACCTCGAAGCCGCGGGCTCCATGAAGTCACCGCGGAGGTGGCTGCCGTGGTGGGGGAGAGTCCGGTCGACAGCGGAATGTGCAACGTCTTCCTGCAGCACACCTCGGCGAGTCTCTGTATCAATGAGAACGCCGACCCCACCGCCCGCGGCGATCTCGAGGTCTTTCTCGACCGGTTGGTGCCTGAAGACGAACCGTATTTTCGTCATACCCACGAGGGGCCTGATGATATGCCCTCTCATATCAAGAACGTTCTCACCGAGACCAGCCTGGCGATACCGGTTGTCGATGGGAGGATGGCGCTTGGTACCTGGCAGGGGCTCAACCTCTGGGAGCACCGGGACAGGGCTACGGGGCGGCGATTGGTGGTTTCGGTATGGTAAAAAAACCGGTTGCAACGTATTGGTTGCAACCGGTTTGATCTGGTGGGCGATAGTGGATTCGAACCACCGACTTCCACCGGGTGAGGATGGCGCTCTAACCAGCTGAGCTAATCGCCCGAGTGATTTTTCTGGAAACTGAAGTAGCTTAAATAGAGCTACCGTAGAGATCAAGTAAATGGAACAAGTCAGGCTGATTGCGCTGGACCTGGATGGGACCCTGCTCGATGACCGCAAGGAGGTCCCTCCGGAGAATATCAGCGCTCTCGAGGAGGCCCAGGGACGGGGTATTCTCGTAGCTATCTCATCGGGCCGCATGATTCCCAGGATCCTGCCCGTAGAGGAGCGCCTGGGCCTCGATTGCATCATCCTTGCCTATAATGGGGGCAAGGTCGTGGGCCCGAGGGCCGAGGGCCGTCCGGGGATCAGCGAGCGGCCCCGGCCGGCCGATATCGCGGAAATTTTCATCCGCTTTTCCCGGGAGGGAGACTACCTGCTGAACTTCTACCACGATGATGTGCTCTATAGCGAAGACAGCCCGAACCGGCGGCGCTTTATGGAAATCTACAGCGGTCGTACCGGGGCCGAGTATCACATCGAGGATCTCAGCGGGAGGATCGGGCAGGAGCCCACCAAGCTTATCCTGCTGGCGGAGCCCGATGAGCGGGACCGTCTCCATGATCGTTTCACCGCCGAGCTCGGTGACCGGGCCTACATCACCAAGTCGGCTCCGGAGTACCTCGAGATCATGGCCCCGGGGGTTTCCAAGGGTACCGCGCTTGAAGCCCTCGGCGAGCACTATGGCTTCAGCCTGCCGAACGTTCTGGCGATCGGAGACGCTGAAAATGACAATCCCATGCTGGAGGCCGCGGGAATCGGGGTGGTCGTGGCCAACGGCACCGCTGCCAGTAAGGCGGTCGCGGATTACGTGACAGAGAGAACGAACAACGAGGGTGGGGTCGCCGAGGCCGTCAGGCGGTTCGCGCTCAAATAGCGGGAGCTCTCGGGCTCAGCTGGCCTCGTTCCGGTCTTCCTTCTTCTGGAGGGAATCACGTAGCCGTGCGGCCTCCTCGTAGTCCTCGTTCGCTATGGCCTCGGCGAGTTTCTCTCTCAGTTCAGAGAGAGGGTCCGGCGGTAGCATCCGCAGGAGCTGCTGGCGCAGCTCCTTTATCGCTCTCAGGGAGTTCTTTTGCTCGAGCAGGAAGATCTTGTTCTTTGCCATATCGGGGAGCTCCTTGATAGAGCTGGAGCCCTCAGCGAGAATGGCGAGAGCCTCGGGGAGCTCTCCCCCGGAATCAATCGTGCCCAGCGCGTCGGCCATGAAGTGCATCCGCAGGATGTAGGGCCTGTACTGCTCGAGGCTGGCGCAGAGCTCGGGGGGGAAGTACTTGTTCGTGAAATCGAGCACCTCGATATTTCTCGTCGTGTCACGCGAGCAGTGATCGTAATCTCCGATCTGGAAGAACAGCAGGTACCTGTAGTAGTAGAGCAGGCATTCTTCCTTGAGATTCTGGAAGTCCTCTTCGGTCAACTCTAGGTCCCAGGGTTGCTTCGCGATCCGGGTGGAGTAATGGTGAAACCAGGACTCCTTCCCTTTCGGGCGCACCCCATCGGGGCGCCCGTGGAGTTCGTATTGTTCGATACCGAGGGGGAGACGGACCTGCAGCACCTCTTCTCCAAGGTGGTTGGTCACGCGCCTGACGTGCTCCCCATCCCCGTAGCGCCAAGCTTCGAGTATCTTGCTGAGATCGATCTCTTTGTCTTCCATACCATTAATTTTATAGAT
>JAKUSY010000371.1 GCA_022451445.1 Planctomycetota bacterium | reverse complement strand
CCTCGAAGAGAGGGTGGCCGCGCTCGCGAGCGGGGGAGCCTGAGCAGGGGCGCAATCGTGCCTGCGCCGTTTGACTTTACCCCTGGAAATCGCTATTCTGTCCGTCCTGCTATCAGGCGAATGATTCGTAAGCCATTACGAAGTCCGTCGCGGTGGTTCAAGAGCCGGTGGTGCCGGCGACAATTGGTGGAAAAAGAGAAGAAGTGAATTCGTTCGTGAAAGGGTTTTGTGTCCCCCGGGTTGGGCACAGCCTGGTTCCCAGGATATCTCCGTTTTCTTCTCCGCGATCTCCGGACGGAATATAGAGGACCTGTTTTACAAGGAGGCCTTATGCCAGCCATCGTTGTTACAGCACGAGACATTCGTATTACGGCGCGCCAGAGAGGTTATGTTGAGGACAAGCTCGAGGGACTGCAGAAGTATTTCGTTGGACTCAAAACGCTGGCGGCGGTGGTGGAGCAATCCGGAGAGGAGGTCGAGATCCATCTGCGGGTTTCTGTAACCGGCGGCAAGCCGCTGGTATGCAGTGCCCGGGCGAAAAAGATCTACCAGGCCGTCAACCTGGCCTGCGGCCGGGCTGAAGCGCTCCTGAGAAGATTCAAGGAGAAGATCACGAGCCACCGGCTAGCGGTGACGCAGAAGGCTGCCGGGGGGGGGCGGCTCGAACAGGTTATTTCGCTTGCCGCCGATGGTGAGCCTGAAATTCAGTACAGGGATGAGGTATTGGAAACAACCCGCGGGACATGATTTCAAACCATGGGAGACCTTATCGGTACCGTCACCAGGCAGGTTAAAGTCGCAGCTTTTCTTAAGATAGCTTGCTCCCGGGGGCTACATATCGGAAAGTAGACGCGCTTGTTTTACTATCTTCTGAGAGGTGTGTGACTTCATGAATCTTGTTGAGTTGTACTCGGCATCCTCGATGCTGCTCGAGCTGAAGGCGAGGGATAAGCAGTCCGCCAACGAAGAGATGCTTGACCATCTCGTTGGTGAGGGGAGGCTTGCTGAAGGGGCTGTTAAGAATGTCCTCAAGGCTATCAAGAAACGCGAGGAGCACTCTTCGACGGGGATCGGCAAGGGCCTCGCCGTGCCCCACGCCAAGGGGTGCGCTGTCGTCGATGGCCTGCTTGGAGTCTACGCGCGCTCCGAGGAGGGGATTCCCTACGAATCGGTGGATGGGGAGCTGGTCCACCTGCTCTTCCTGGTTCTCTCCTCGGATGAAGCGGCGGATCTCCACCTCGGTATCATGAAGCGGATCGCCACTCTCCATCGCGATGAGAAGTCACTTCGGTATCTTGCCACCAGCGCGGATCCGAAACAGATAATTGAAATTTTCAGAGAGGCTGATGAGCAGTTCAGTTGACAATAGTATCGGCGCGGGGGACTACCCGGCAGGGCCGCGGTCAAAATCCGTCCCCAAGATCGTCGCCTTTGGCGGCGGGACCGGGATGGCCGCTCTCCTCCTGGGGCTCAAGGCCTACACCGACCAGATCACCGCGGTGGTTACCGTTACCGACAACGGCGGAAGCTCCGGTCGGCTTCGCAATGAATTTGACATGGTCGCCCCGGGAGATATCCGCAATTGCCTGTTGGCCCTGGCTGAGGTCGATCCGCTTATCACCAGGGCGCTCCAGTACCGCTTCGATGAGTCGGAGTTCAAGGGCCATTGCTTCGGCAATCTCTTCATCACCGTTTTGACCCGGCTTGTCGGAGATTTCGGGGTCTCCATCAGGGAGCTGAACCGGATCCTTAACGTGCGTGGGCGTGTAGTTCCCGCCAGCAGCGCGAAGGTGTCCCTGGTCGCCCAGCATCCGGATGGGTCCAAGAGCACCGGTGAGGTGCAGATTGCCAGGAGCGGCAAGAGGATCCAGTCTGTCGAGATTCGACCGTACCCGGTAGCCATGTCGTCGGAGATTCGCAAAGCCATCGAGGAAGCCGATCTGTTTATCTTCGGCCCCGGCAGCCTCTACACCAGCGTGATACCCAACCTGCTCATAGATGGACTGATGGAATCCATCAATGCTACCGGTCGCCAGCGCGTCTACATCTGCAATATCATGACCCAGCCTGGCGAGACGGACGGGGATTCACTTTATGATGATCTCGAGGCCTTGCGCGTACATGTTGGTGATGGTTTTCCGGATGCCGTGATTGCCCATAATGGACTGGTGCCGGCGGAGATCATCGAGCACTACAAGGACGCGGGTGCCGAGGCGGTGCCCTGCGATCTCAACGGCCAGGCCGAGTTCCAGTCCGTTCGGCTGATCACGGGGGAGTTTTTCGACCAGGAGGTGGCGCTGGGGCAGGGGAATTGGGAGCAGGACAATCGGGCGTCGGAGCATGATGAATGCCTTGCCAGGCACGACCCAGATGCTCTCGCCCGGGTCATCTTCGAGGAGTTCCTCAAGAAACCGGCTGCTGCGGCTGCTGCGGCTACGGAGACGGGGGCTGCGGAGACGGGCAGCCCGGGATCGGACGAAGCTCCGGGGAACGCGGAGGCGATTGGTCAATGACCACCGCTTTCCGGATCGTGGTGTCCTTGCAGGGTTGAGCGGCAGGACGAATCTAAACAGAGGCGGAACAGTCTGAAAATGGAAGTAGAGCGCAAGGTCACGGTGTCTAATAAGTACGGGCTTCATGCCCGGGCGTCCACCGCGCTTGTCAAGATGGCCTCCCAATTCGATTCCGAGGTCCTGCTGGGCCGCGATGGCAGCGACGAGCTTGTCGATGCCAAGAGCATCCTGGGGATCATGAGCATGGGGGCGGAGTGTGGATCAAATCTGTACCTGAAGGCGGATGGTGATGATGCGACGGCCGCATTGGACGCCATCATCTCCCTCTTTGACCGTAAGTTCGACGAAGAGTAATGGAAACGATCAAGGGTATTCCCGTTTCACCGGGTATCTCCATCGCCGATGCGGCGCTCCTGCGTTCCGACAATCTCAGGATTCATCGTCGGTTTGTCGGCAAGGATGATATCGAATCCGAGGTCAGGCGTTTCGAGCGGGCCGCGAGAAAGGCGGGGCGGGATCTTGACGCCCAGATTGAAACCCTTGGCGAGGATCTGATGATCGCCGCCCAGGTGCTGCAGACGCACCGGGACATGCTGAATGACCCCGGACTTCACAGCGATGTTCTCACCCGTATCAGGGAGAACAATTTTACCGCCGCCTACGCGGTGTCCATCGTCATGGGGGAGTACTACGACCGATTCGAAAAGATGGAGTCGGAGTACCTCTCCGAGCGTTCTCATGACATCAAGGATATCGAGCGGCAGCTGCTGACGCGCATCCTTGGTAAGCGGCGTGAGCGGCGGGTCTTCCGGGAAAATGTAACGGTCGTCGCCCATAACCTGACGCCCAGCCAGACCGCCTCCATGGCCAAAGAGATGGTCGTTGGATTTGCCGTGGACGTCGGTGGCAGGACATCGCATACGGCCATCCTGGCCAGGGCTATCCAGGTGCCCGCGGTGGTGGGGCTCAAGGACATATCCCGCAAGGTGGTCAACGGTGATACCCTGGTGATAGATGGCTATACCGGGGAGGTCATCGTCAACCCGGACAAGAAGACCCTGGCGATCTACAGGCGCAAGGCGAGGTATTCAGAGAAGTTCTTCAGCCAGCTGCAGGAGGAGATCGGCTGGCCGGCGGAGACCATCGATGGGTACGAGATCTCTCTCTCGGCAAATATCGAGCTGCCCGAGGAGATCTCCACGGCCCTTGAATGGGGGGCGAAGGGTATCGGTCTCTACAGAACCGAGTTTCTCTATGACCAGGGCTTTCCGGACGAGGAGCTGCATTTCAAGACCTACCGGAAGGCGGTCAAGACCCTGCGTGGTCGGGAGCTCGTCATCAGGACATTGGATGCCGGGGCGGATAAGTTTCACGAAGAGTTTGTCGGTTGCGAGGAGGCGAATCCTTTCCTGGGCTGCCGCTCGATACGGCTCTGCCTTCAGAAGCCGGATCTGTTCGAGAGCCAGGTGAGGG
>JAKUSY010000370.1 GCA_022451445.1 Planctomycetota bacterium | reverse complement strand
TCTCTAACGCTACCCGGCGTCTGCGCCTGATCGGGCGGTGCCTGCTCGCCACCGAGCCCATGGCTCACGGGGTCGGCGATCCCTGCAGCCTGGTTCCCTACCTGACCATGTCGCCGATTACCGCGGCGATCAACAACACCGGCGTGCCGGTGAAAAAAGCCCAGCTCTTCGCGCCCAACGGCGGCTACGTGATGGTCGACCCGGGCCGTTACGGGCAGCCGATGGAGATTATTTCTCACATGGGCATCCAGGGCGACAGCGCCGCCCAGCTCAGGATGCCCCGGGACCAGCGCGGCGAGATCTGCATGCGGGCACGGTTCGGGACCCAGCCGCGCACCATTGGAAAAGACATGTTCGCCTACCAGATGCCCTTCAGGTATTTCGACCGCTACGAGGATGGGATCGAGAGCGAATCGATGGCCTTCCTGCAGAAGAGCTTCCGGGTGCCGGGCGCCTACTGGCGAAGCATCGAGTGGAAGGAGCGCCAGGGGAAGAACATGAAACGCGACCGCCTGTGCGACATCATCGTGATGGCTCGCTTTGATCGAGAGGCGGACTGGGACGCGGAGGCCGATGAGAACGGCTCCAAGGGGCTCTATCTCTTCGAGGAGAGCCGGCGAAGGACCCGCACGGACGTGGTCCGCTTCGATCTCGACCGGGGTGGCGACGAGCTGGAGCTCCGCGTGTATTTCCGTTTCAAGTCCGGCAGCTACATGCACGTGCGTGATGACCTCTACCGCGACGACTGGAAGGAGAGCCCTGTACTCGAATCGCTCGTGATCGAGTACGAGAAGGATGGAGCGGTGGTGCGGCACGAGGAGCTGCCGCGCTGATGTCCTCGCCGAGGCCGTTTCAGACAGCTGGGCGGAGAGCCGGTGGCTACACCCTGCTCGAGGTGGTGATCGCGGTCGGAATTCTCGTCGTGCTTGGCAGCGGGCTCGCGACCCTTCTTACCCAGGGCATCTCCATCTGGCGCCGGGCTGAAAACCGCGGGAAGGTCTACGACCAGGCCCGCATCCTGCTCGAGCGGATGGCGGAGGACCTGCGCTCGGCGGTGGTCGACCCGGGCGCCGGCGCCGGCAGTCCCTGGGTTCGTTTCATCTGTGACAGGGACTATCGCGGTCGCCAGCGCCTGCGCTTCGTGCGGACCATCTCCGCCGAGACCAGCAACGAGATCCTCCGAGAGGGAGGCCAGTACCTGGCCGTCAGGACGCCGGCCGTCTTCGATGGGAAATACGACAGGCAGGAGGCCAGTGATGGCTCCCTTGGAGCGCCCGGGGGCCTGATGGAGGTCGTCTACCTGGGAGATCCGAGGGTCTCCCAGACCTATCTCTGGCGCGGCTACCGCTCGCCGGTGGGCGGGATGGGGTCGCTGCTCAACGAGAGCACCCTGAAGGACGATGTGCTCGAGAGACTCGCTGAAAAGCTGGAGACCGCGCGCAAGGCGGAGCCGCTGGCCGGTAACCCGGATGAGAAGGAACAGGAGCGAGCCCAGGCGGCCATCGAGGCGGCGCGCAAGGACATCGAGCTGACCATGACGGACTTCTCCAGGCGTCTCACCGATGGAGTACTCTACCTCGGCTTCAGCTTCTGGGGGCCGACGACCAATACCTGGGAGCCGGTCGCGCCCCTGCAGTCCCCTGGCGGGCGCCGCAAGAGCGGACCGCTGGATCACTGGGACTCAACCCGGGCTATCCTGGACGAATCCCCGCTGGAGAGCGGCGAGTTCACCTTCAAGTCGAGGGATGGTTCCCTGACCGACAGGAGTGATGACATCTTCCCCGAGCGGGTGGAGATCACCCTCGTTCTTCGCGATGACAACTCCGAGTCCCTCTATCTCCTCGAACAGCTCTCCAAGGCGACGGGCAGCTTCAGTGTCTCCAAGCCTCTCTCACTGCCGGAGGACGAGAGTGAGCGCTTTATCCTCGTCGGCGACGAGTGGATGAGGATGAGCGGTATCGATGGCGCCAGGGTGACGGTCGGAAAGGATGGTCGCGGCTGGCGGGGCAGCGGGGCGAAGAACCACTCCCCGGGAACCCGGGTGGATATTGGCGTCACCTTCCTGCGGGTGGTGGAGATGCCCGGCAGCCGGAAGAGCCGCAGTGCGCAGGAGAGAGCTCCCGCGCCGTCCGTGAGGAGGAAGGAACCATGACCTCCGCAGCCCCCGGACGCAGCTCCGGGTTCTCCCTCATCGAGGTGCTCATAGCGATGTTTATCCTGTCGATCGGGGCGGCCAGCGTTCTCTCCTTTTACGCCGCCGCCGCCAGCACCCACAAGCGCTCGATCGATCGAACCCACGCGGCGCTCGTGGCCGAGCGGGTCTTCAGCGAGGTGCAGGGCCGCTACGAGATCGGCAAGACGGCCGAGGAGCTCATGGAGGAGCTCGACAAGGCGGGAATGCCCAGGTCGCTCGAGGACTACCAGCAGGAGAGCGGCCGCGAGCTGCCGAACCTGTGGGGGGGAGACAGCGCCGAGGTCTACTGTTACCATCCGGCCGGGGGGCAGGGGCGGCGCAAGCTCGGCGCGGAGGACGAGGATGCGGAGAGCGAGGTCGACTGGCTGGAGCAGGAGCTTTTCGTCAGGGTCATCATTCGTTGGAAGCAGAAGGCGAGCTCGCGCTCGGAGACCTTTCACACGCTGATGCTGCCGCGAAACGCCAGGAGCGCCGGCGGGCGCTAGCGCCTATTCCGCCACCAGCAGGAGGAGCAGCCGGCGCGCATCGTGGCCGGTCTTGATGCCCCGGTCGGTCCGGTAGAGGCGGTCGAAGAGGCGCGAGAGGCGCCCCGGGGGGTTCCGCTGCAGCTGGCGCTCGAAGCGGGAGAGGAAAGGCTTCCCGACGATTCCCTCCCGGATGAGGTTTTCGGAGGTCGCCCCGGCCTGCTTCATGGCATGGGCGCGGCGAAGGGAGCGAAGCTTCTTGAGCAGGGTCGCCAGCAGCGGCAGGGCGATTCCGGGCGGGTCGATCACCAGGTTGCCGTTTGCCCCGGTCCAGCCCCGCTTGAAGAGGTTGTCGATCGCGTCGACAGCATCGCCTCTGCGGCCTTCGAGGAAAAGATCGATGACCGCGAAGATGTTGTCTTTGCGCAGGTCGCCGGTGACGGCGCGGATCACGTTCTCATCGACCCTGCTGTCGCCCGATTCACCCAGGTAGGTTTTGATCTTCTCGAGCTCTTCATCGAGGAGCTCGAGATCGGAGCCCACCCGCTCGTGAAGCTGGAAGGCCATGCGGGGATCGAGCTCCAGTCCCTTCGTCCCGGCGTGTCTGCTGAGCCAGTGTGAGAGAGGGCTGTCCCAGGCGGGGGCCCGGTCCTCCCAGGGGGGCGGCCGATCGTAGGGCTGCTCGCACTCGATGACCCAGCCCGCGGCGGCGGCCGCCTTGGCGAACTTCGTCCGGCCGTCGAGCTTGCCCCTGAGACAGAGGACAAGGTGGCCGCCTGGAAAGCCTGTTTCGAGGCATCCCCCGAGCTCGTCGCGGTGGGCTCGCACGAAGGCATCGGCGCCCTCGATGACGATGACCTGGGTGGCGGCGAGGAAGCTCATGGAGCGCAGGCTGTCGAGGACCGTGGCCAGCGGCAGCTCGTTGACGCGCTTGTCGTTTGGAGGCCCCTGCAGCCGGTTGACGTCCGGGGCGCCGTCCTGCGAGAGTTCACTGATGAAGCGCTCGATGAGCTGCCTCTTGAAGAAATCGGCTTCGCCCGAGAGGATGGTGATCGCCGGCGGGGTGTCCCACTTCTTCCTGGCGAGGAACTGGGTGCTGTTGAGGCTGTTCTTCGACTTCGCGGCCAAGTTCTTGGTTCTCCCCGGTTCGCTATGGGGAAGAGTATAGCGAATGAACGACCATGAGACATTGTTCCTCGACGATTTCGAGCTCTCTTTTTTCGGCGATCTCGAGAGCCTCGGCGGAGGCGACCCCGAGCTGGAGCCAGACCTTCTTCAGCCCCAGGTTGGCGCATTCACTCAGCAGCTCCGGAACCTCCTCGGGCCGGCG
>JAKUSY010000037.1 GCA_022451445.1 Planctomycetota bacterium | reverse complement strand
GCCGTGACCCTGACCGATCTCCGCGTCGAGGCGGGGGATGTTCTTGACCTCGGCGATATCCAGCTGAATGAAGGCGGCACCGTAACGGGCTCTGTCGTCGCCGCCGGAACGAATGAGCCGGTCGAGGGAGCCCGGGTGCGCGTTGTGCAGGGAGCCAGGGCTTTCCAGCCCGGCAAGACGACCTCTATCGTGACCACCGACGCCGCCGGCGAGTTCTTCTTTTCCGGCCTCAAAGACCAGGTCCTCGCGCTCGAGGTGAGTCACGGGAATTTTGCCAAGCAGCGCGTCAACGATGTCGACCCGCGCATCTCGGGCAAGAGCCAGGGACTCCTGGTGGAGCTTGCCGCAGCGGCGACCATTTCCGGCGTGGTGGTTGACTCGCGGCGGCAGCCCGTCAGGAGCATCGCCGTCTATCTCATCGGAGCGGATAAATCGACCTCGTCGAGTGGTGGTACCACCAAGACGGATTCCGAGGGAATATTCGAATTCCTCGGGGTCGCTCCGGGTACCTACACCGTCAAGGCTCACCGCTTCGGCAATCCTCCGGTGAGCGCCGAGGTTTCACTGCAGACGGTTTCCGGTCAGCATCACGAGGTGGTCGTCGAGCTCCAGGGCAAGTAACGATCCCGGTTTCCAGGCCGGTAAAAGGGGCGGTAACTCTCGAAAGTTACTGCCCCTTTTTTATTTTTTCTTTCTTTCTCGAACGAACCCCGCCTTGTCGTGGAGGGAGGAGGTCGGGCCCTGGGGTGGACATCTTCAAAGTTCACAAGTCCTTTTCCCGTAAGGACTCGCCAAAAAAACAAGTTCGGGAAGGATTGTTGATTTCTTTCGGAAGCGGCCGCGACCATGGCGCATGGGGAGGTGTTCGAGAGCTTGAGATCGGTAAAAAGCACGATTTTATCAAAGGTTTCGAGGGGCCTGACCGATAAGAGAGTAGCAGTACGGTTCATTCCTCTGATAATAATCAGGTGAAATTCAGTTAGAACAGGGGATGTTCTCTGCCCGTTGACAGGCGTTCAGGCAAGTTCCGCAGATAGTTTTAAGGGAGAGGGGCCAAATGGAAATTCATGGTCCAGGTGGTATTTCCGGTCCGGAGCGACCGGAGCTGAAACCGACCGAGGCGCAGCCCTCTGACAAGGCGGCGTCACCGGACGAGGTAACCGACGAGGTCAATATCTCTGAGCAGGCTCAGCTGCTCGAGAAGCTCTCTCAGGTTCCCGCGGTTCGCATGGAGAAGGTGGAAGAGCTCAAGCGTCTCATCGAGGCCGGGGAGTATGAGACCCCCGAGCGTATCGAGGGCGCGGCCAGGAAGCTCCTCGAGGAGCTCTGATCCGGCTGATTCGATTGCAGCATCCTTGATGCAATCGTTTGACCCTCCCGCCCCCGCGCTACACAATAGCTATAGCGATGGCTCTTTACTTCCGGCAGGAGCTGCGAATGCCGGGGGCCGGTTCGTTTTTCTTCCGCGAACCCGGGGCCGTCACCAGCTTGTACCGGACGGAGTCCCTGGAGCCGAGCGCTTCCGGGAGCCCGTTTTCATTTTTACCTGCCACCTCCAGATCTTGAACGCAGGCTGCTTCGCCGATGAGTCCGTCCTCTTCTTTTTCGAAACCGGGTGAAGGGCACTTCCTGGTCGCCACCAGTGACGATATCGTTTTCTCCAGGGTGGTCGGTCTCGGGACGATGAACAACAGCATCGGTTTTCAGCAGTTCATCGTCGAGCTCAAGAGCAAGGGCTATCGTAAGTTCATCTTCGACCTGTCCCAATGTGACGGTTTCGACAGCACCTTCATGGGTATCCTCCTGGGAATCTCGCTGGAGGAGAAGCTCGTGGTGCTGGTCAACGCGCTCGAGGAACACAGCAGGATTCTCAGCGAGGTCGGTATCGACAAGGTGGTCCACCTGTGCCATTCGCCTGTCGAGCTTCCCGAGATCGAGCTCCAGAGACTGGAGTCGAGAGCGGTCAGCCAGGATGAACGCCAGAGGGTAGTCCTGAGCGCCCATGAAAACCTGGTTCGCCTCGATCGCCGGAACGAAGAGGAGTTTGGCCAATTCGTCGATCTCCTGCGCGGTGAGCTTGGAGAGGGGACTCCGCTTTGAGGCACCAGGGCGCCCTGCTCCGGGGCGCCTGATACGGCCGTTTCATTCTGTCCTTTGTCGGCTCCTGCCAGCGTGTTAACATGGTTTTCGCCTGAGGGTTAACTGAGAAATGAAGCTCCCCCCGGCCGGCTGAATTGCCTGAAAAACCGGCTCGTGGGTCTTTTTACAGATTGGATTGACAGACAGATGGTGGAAAGAAAGAGCCCCTTCGGTTCGAAAAAAGGCGGTTTCAAGAGCAGGAATACAGGGCGCACACGCTCCGAGGGGCGGTCAGGCTCAGCCAGCTATCGCAACCCTGTCCCGCCTCGCAAAGCTGGAGTTCCCACGGGCGCTGTGATCGCCATAGCGCTTCCCCTCGTGGCGATTCTCTTCTTTGTTGTCTTCGGGGGGGGTATTTTCAAGAATACCACGGAAGTTAAAGACCATGATCCGAATGCCAATATCAAGGCATTGGAGAAGCGGGCCTCCCGCTTCCAGGGCGAATACAGAGAGGTCCGCAAGCTGATTCAGTCCGAAGGCGCGGGAGCCGCTTCCCGTTCTCAGAACCTTGACGATAGGCTCTACAACTGGTTGGTAGAGTGGGATCGGGCTATGAAACCTTTCCAGGATGAGGAGGGTTATGTGAAGAAAGAATACGAGGGGTACAATCAAACAAGGCAAATGGTCGCCCGTGTCCGGAGTGATCTGGGCAAGTCCAAGGGCTTCTACGACGATTGACGGGAATCATCCATGACGTTTACTGGAAATGAAAGATTGCGCGGCGAGTTCGACTCGGTCGATCTCATCGCTGGCATCCTGATCGCCCTCGCTATTCCTTTCCTGGCGTTTTTCCTGATGAGTCTCGCCGGAGTCGAGACCAAGGGACCGTCTCCGAGAGAACGGAAGGCGGCCAGCAAGGAGGTTGTCGCCAAGCCGGATGCGGAGCTGATCGCGATCCAGCTCGAGTATTTCGAAAAGATCTATTCCGAGAACGGAAAAGAGTTCATGCGCCGCTCGCAGCAGTCAAGGGGCGTCCAGAGACTGAACGAGAAAGACTGGGCCAGCCAGTGCTTCAAGGATCTCATCAACCAATTGTCCAGCCTGGAAAACGAGCTCAAAGGTGATGAGATACTGCAGGCCCGCTACGCCAGCCAGGTGAATTCCATCAAGGCTCTCAAGGCCCGCATCCAGTTGGATCTCGACTCCTTCATGCCGAGGGGTTGAACACCGGGCTCGTCTGCGTTCGCGTCTGCGCCTGTTGTTCCCGACTTCCGGCCCGGCATCACTTTCGGCGAAGCGGTTTTCAGGCGTCCAGTCCGCGGGATGGAGGCCTTCAGGAGGCCGGCATCTCCAGCTCGGCTTCGGTCGTATCGAAGAGTTTCCCGTTGCGGTAGGCGATCAAGAGGGCGTTGATGGTCTTGACGTCGAATTGCTGGTCGGCCATGTCCCTGATGTTGACCAGGGCGGATTTTACCGAGCGGGGCTCCTCGCCGAGCTCCTCGCCGTAGAGCTGTTGATCGAGCTCCTTGGCGATTCCCAGGACCCTTGCCAGGGGGGTGATGCTGTCTCCCTCCAGTCCCTCGGGTGAGCCGCTCCCGTTCCATCTCTCATTCTGCTGCTGGATGGCGGGGAGGAGCTCTTCGAGGCCGGGAATATCACCGAGGATTTCGCGGGCGTAGTGATTGCGCTTGGGATCGTTGAGGAGCTGGTTCTCGAGCTCCTGGTCCGACATGGGAATGGAGCCGATATCGTGAAGCATGGCGGCGAGCCAGGCGTTGCGGACCTGCTGGGAATCCCAGCCCAGCTCTCTGGCGATCGCCAGGGCGTAGGAGGCGACGCGCTCGCAGATACCCCTGGGGGTGGGAGTGCGCATCTCCGCGGCGGCCACCAATGTCTTGATGGAGCTGCGGAAGAACCGGTCCTGGCGTTCCATCTGCTTGAGCAGCTCGAGGGTGGAGCCAAGCTGGATACCGACCGCCGAGGAGAGCTCGAGGTCCTCGGCCGCGAAGGCCTCGGGCCTGCCGGAGTAGATGTAGATGACGCCCAGGTTCTTGCCCAG
Source organism: Planctomycetota bacterium (assembly GCA_022451445.1). Taxonomy (GTDB): domain Bacteria; phylum Planctomycetota; class UBA8108; order UBA8108; family UBA8108; genus UBA8108. The sequence continues at coordinate 9,088 of JAKUSY010000037.1, read as the reverse complement.
GACCGTGACCGGAGCGCAGATCACCGAGCGGATCTGGTTCATCACGACGCTGGCCATGGCGTTGAAATTCTGATCGAGGGAGGCATCGGAGGTGAGTATGGCGTGCTTCTGTTCCAGGCACTGCGAGACGATGCCGCGGGAGACTCCGGCCGCCTGATCAGGATCGTCGACCTTGTCGAAGCGCCCGAGAATGTCGAGGTCGTCGAGGCTCGCGACCTCGGTGGTTCCGGAGCCCGGCTTGACTCCCAGGATGTAGAGATGGTCGGCATCGAGGCTGCCGCCGAGCACCTCGCTCACCTTATTGAACATGGTTGAGAGGTGGCCCTCTTCGGCGATCACGTGCGAGAGACTCAGCAATACGTTGAGGTAGCGCTCCTCGCGGGTCTCCTCGGTTTTTTCTCCGGGACTGGTGGTGAAGTACTCCGGCAGCTTCAGCGAGATCGTCGAGGTGGGGTCGAACGGAACCTCTGTCGAATCGGGCTCGGCCTCGGGTATGATCCGGCTCGAATCGCGCATCTGGAAGTTGCGGTCTTCAAAAACGAGGGTCGTACTGCCAATCTGGATCCGATCGCCGATTCGCAGGAGCTCCTCGTCAATTTCCTTCTCATTCACGTAGGTGTGGTTGCGGCTCTCGAGATCGCGGATGAAGTACATCTCGCCGATCCTGAAGACCTCGGAGTGCTTCCTGGAGATCCCCTGGTCCGGGAGCTGGATAGCGCAATTGTCTTCACGCCCGATGGTCGTGCTGTCGCCGGTGATTTCGTAGGTCTTGTCCTTGTCGGCGCCGGACCTGATTCGAAGAATGGTCATGAACTCTACCTGGGATCTTGAGAACTGAAGCCGTCGGGGTTCTGCGCGGGAATTCCCGCATTATCCCCTGGCATGCAAAGCTTCGGAAACGCTGAGTATACCGCAAGAGTTTACGGCTGCAAAAGATCCAGGCGGGGCTCCAGGGCAATAATTGTCGTCTTATCGGGCGATGAGGCGGCCGCCTACCGGTCCTCGAAGCGGCCGTCGCGCATAGTGAGGATCCTGCCGGCGAGGCTGGCGAGGCCCTGGTCGTGGGTTACGAGGATGAAGCCGGTGCCGAGCTCCCGGTTCAGCTCGAGGATCAGCTCGTGGATGCGCTCGCCGGTCGAGGTGTCGAGGTTGCCGGTCGGCTCGTCGCAGAAGACGAGCTCGGGGTCGTTCATGAGAGCCCTGGCGATGGCCACCCGCTGGCGCTCTCCGCCGGAGAGGCGCGAGGGAGGGAAGTCGCCGCGGTCGAGCACTCCGACCCGATCGAGCAGCTCGCGGGCACGCTCCTGGAGCTTTGAGCGCTGGCTGCCGTACTCGCCGGAGCTCAGGGCGATCATCGATGGCAGGAGGACGTTTTCGAGGACCGTCAGGTCGGGCAGGAGGTGGTAGAACTGGAAGACGAAGCCGAAGTGCTGATTTCGAATGGAGCATTTCCGGTTGAGCTGCAGGTTCGCGAGGTCACAATTCCGCAGGCTATCATCGGCGCCGCTGTTGTAGATCAGCTCACCGGAGGTTGGATTGTCCAGCAACCCCATGATGTTCAGCAGGGTCGTTTTGCCGACGCCCGACATTCCGATGATCGCGAGGATCTCGCCATGCCGGACCTCGAGGTCGCAGCCGCGCAGCACGGGGACCTTCACGCCCGGCATCTGGTATTCCTTATGGAGATTGCGCACCGAGTAGAGGGCCGTGGCGTCCGCGGTCTTCGCGGTGGAGTCTGCTCCAGGCGCTTTCCGGGTCTCGTTCGGACTGGATGATGCTGACATGCTCAGATAGCAACCTCAGGGAGGGAACTGGTCAAGCCCGCAGCGGGGCGGGGCCGTGATCTTGGCGCATTACTCATATTGAATCGAGCTGATTGGATCTCGCCGGGGAGCCCAGGTGGCCGGAATCGCGCTCGCCAGCAGACCGACGACCACCGGCGGCAGGGTACACCAGAGGATATCGAGGCGGTTGAAGTGAACGGGGATCCGGTCCATCTGGTAAATCTTCGCCGGGAACAGCTCGACACCGCTCACAGAGTAGATCAGGTCATGGATCTCGTTGATGTTGGCGCTGAAGGCGTAGCCCAGCGCGAGACCGAGACCGGTCCCAAACAGCGAGACCAGCAGGCCGTTGAACAGGAAGATCTGGGTGACCCCTCCGGGCGTGGCGCCCAGGGACATCAGGACCCCGACATCCCTCGTCTTCTCGATGACGGTCAGGGTGAGCATCAGGAGGATCATCGAGCCTGTGAAGATGATCAGGATCAGCACGATGAAATAGACCAGCAGCTTCTCGATGCTGACCGCCTTGAGAAGGTTGGCGCGGATCTGGAGCCAGGTCTCCACGCTCAGGTGTGAGCCGGCTGAGGCTATGGCGTAGTCGACCGCGTCTCTCATCTCCTCCAACTCCGCGGCGTTCTGCACATCGATCTCGTCTTCATCCAGGGCGATCCGGATTCCCTGGTAGCGGTAGGGGTTGTCCAACTCGTCGATGTCCCTGTTGAGCAGGTTGCGGACCTTCTGCACATCGGCGAAGAGGCTGCCGGAGTCGAGCAGGAAGTCGCCTGTATTGATTGCCCCGGTCACGAGGAAGCGTTCAGATATCTCGCCCCCGGTGTCGGGGCTCAGGGTTACGACCGTCAGGATCTGCCCGAGCATCAGCTGGCGATCGAGGATCGACTGGACGCCGACGATGATGCCGGCGGGGGGGACTGGGAATTCTTTTACCAGCAGGGGCCTGTATTTTTCGAGGATCTCGATTCGCCAGTCGAGGTCAAAAAACCGCCGAAGCTCCTCGTCGCTGAGCGGAAGCCGGTCCTTGTCGCCCACCAGGGCATGGACATCGTCGATGGCCAACGGCATGTCGACGGCGGTGGGGCCGGCATGGTGTTTGCGCAGGATCTCCTCGAGCTCGCCCGGGCGTAGCAGGTAGCTGGAAAAATCGCTGACCTTCGCCTGCAGGACGGGATCGATGCCGACCAGGGTTACCGGCTTGATCGATACGCCGCTTCGGTAGACCGCGAGACGCTCGATGAAGGGAGCCGTCTCCCTGACGTAGGGCACTTTCTTGACCGCCTCCTCGATGTCCAGGAGGTTCTTCACTCCCAGGGGGCCGTAGCCGATGATCCGCAGGTGCGCCTCCTGGCCGCGGATATTCTTCTTCAGCTGGGACATGTAGCCGCCCATGACGCTCTGCACGATGAACAGCATAGCCACTCCGAACATGGTCGAGAGGAAGGCGGCAAGGGTAAGGAACCGCGAACGGAAAAAGCGCAGGCTCAGGAAGTACTTGTACATTTCTCACACTGAAGGGTTTCGTTTTCTTTCGATGACTGTTCCCGTGTCTCGTCCCTGTCTCCGGGGTTCGCGTCCGGTGCCTCCCGCCAGCTGTCCGGGACGGGGTCGTAGCCTCCCTTGAAGAGAGGGTTGCAGCGCAGGAGCCGCTTCATGCCCAGCCACCCGCCCCTGAAGAGGCCATGCTTCTCGAGGGCCTGGCTGCAGTATTGCGAGCAGGTGGGGTGGAAGCGGCAGGCCGCCGGCAGCAGCGGCGAGATGTATTTCTTGTAGAGGGAGATCAGGCCGCGGGCCAGCAGGCTGGGAATGCCCAGGATCCGTTTTACCAGGGTCCGGTCCGCGTTTTTTCTCTTCGTCATTTTCTCGCGTTCTTCGATTGTTCCCTACTCCTGTTGCGGAGGCTCTCGCGTCGGCAGGCCGGCGGCGAATTCCCGAAGGGTGGCCGCATACTCATCCAGTCCGCAGGGCTCTCCCGCCGGTAGCAGGACGATGTCGAAGACAGCGGGAAGGTCGTGCTTGACCTGTCGAAAGGCCTCTCTCATCAGGCGCTTGATGCGGTTTCGAGCAACGGCGTTTCCGTGCCTCCGGCTCACCACCAGCCCCAGGCGCGAAAACTCGCGGTCCGTAGGCAGGTAGTTGATTCTCAGGCAATCCGTGCGATGGCGTTTTCCGTGCCTCTTGACCCGTTCGAATTCGCTCGAGGTCTGGATTCGCTCGATGGGACGAAGACGGTTGGAGGGGCCTCGATCACGTTCGGCTGCCGTTTTTTTCGTTTCCATATTGATCCAATCGGTTTGCGGGGAGCCAGCCCCGGCCGTGATCAGTAGTGTATCAGCGAATGGACGTCATATCCTTCGAGGACTTCACGCCCCGGCAGAAAGGTCAGCTCGACGAGGAAAACGCAGGCGGCGATGGTGGCGCCGGACTGCTCGATGAGGTCGATACAGGCCCTGGTCGTTCCTCCTGTGGCCAGCAGATCATCGACGAGGAGGACGCGCTGGTCGGCCTCGACGGCGTCGGTGTGCATCTCCACGCTGTCGCTGCCGTATTCGAGGGCGTATTTGACGGTGGTGGTGTCGTAGGGCAGCTTGCCGGGTTTCCGGATCGGTATGAAGCCCAGGCCGAGATGACCGGCGAGGGCTGCGCCGAAGATGAAGCCCCGGGCCTCGGGGCAGGCCAGGACGTCCGCCTCGATGGAGTTGGAACGGCAGAGCTCGGCGATCTCCTCGATGGCCTGTGCGAAAATCCTGGCGTCCTTCAGCAGGGGGGAGATGTCCTTGAAGCCTATTCCCGGTTTCGGGAAGTCCGGGACTTCACGGATGTAGTCCTTGAGATCGTCGCTCATGGGAGGGCTCGGGGAAAAATGAAAGGGGTATCGTGCTGCCCCTTATTATTCCTCCAGACCCCGTGGTGTAAAGGGTGGAGCTATCCAGGAGACCTGTTCTCTCAGCCGGCTACGGGGCGGCTCAGGGTTCCTGGATAGTCTCCGGTTCGTACGCCAGTATGCAGTAGAGCTTCTTGAGAGCCTCGTTCTCTATCTGGCGTACTCTCTCTCGCGAGAGGTTGACCCGCTCCCCTATTCCTTTGAGGGTCATCGGGTCCCCGTCCACCAGTCCGTAGCGCATTCGTAGTATCTCCGATTCTCTGTCATCGAGCGTCGCGAGAAGTTTCTCGATCATGTCGACCTCGATCGAATCAAAGAGGATCTGGTCCGGCTGCCTCACGTTCTTGTCTTCGAGGGCCTCGCTGAGGGCCCACATGTTTTCCAGGCTGACCGTCTGGTTGGAGCCGCCTGTGGTGCGCAGCGCGGTTCTCAGTATTCCGAGGTTCTTGGGGTCGAGATCGAGCTCCCTGGCGACCTCGTTGAAAAACGGCTTTCGGCCCAGCTTCACGGTCAGGGCGGCAGCGGCATTTTTCCATTTGCTGATCAGCTCCACCATGTAGGAAGGGATCCTGACCGTTTTTACCGTATCGACGAGAGCGCGCTTGATGGACTGCTTGATCCACCAGGTGGCGTAGGTGCTGAAGCGGCAGCCCGCCGCCGGGTCGAACTTTTCGACCGCCTTGATGAGGCCGAGGTTGCCTTCCTCGATGAGGTCCTGGAGGGCCAGGCCGCGGTCGACGTAATATTTCGCGATGCTGACGACCAGGCGCAGATTGGCCTTGGTCATGTGTTCCCTGGCCTCGGGATCTCCCGCCCGGATTCGGTGCGCGAGCTCGATCTCCTGTTCCGGGCTCAGAAGGTCAATCTCGTTGATTTCTCTGAAGTATGCTTCGAGTCCTACTTCTCTCACGGTTCTGGCTCTCCGTCAGTAGTGTTCAACTGTTGTTGGGAAAAAATCGAAACGAAACAGGTGTCGCAGTCCCGCCGCGGTTCATTTTTTCAGACCCATTATTCTTTTCGTGGGCCGCGCCGCGTGGCGGGGGAGTGCCGCCCACAGGAATAAATATCGACCTCTGTCCGCCGCGGCCTTGCGTTCCTTTGCCCCATTGCCCCAATTTGTCAGCCCGGCGAATTCTCGAGCCGGTGAGCGGGCATGGATGGGAGCAAAAGCGTTCTGTGGGGCGTCCGGTGCCCCCGGGGTTGATGGACAAAAAATGCCGCTACGACTGCCGGGGAGGTTTTCCGGAACCCCTCCTAGGGCCGAATTTACTCCACCCGGCCGAAAAGGCGTCAGCCAGGGCCCGCCTATTTCTCTTTCGAGTCGCCGCCGCCGGCCCCGTTTCTTTCTTTCCACCACTTCCGGGCGGCCTCGATAGACGATTTCCGGCGCTCGGCGAGGGTCGGTTGCCGGCTTTTCAGCCCGGAGACTGAGCCCTGGGAGGCTGCGGAAGAGTAGTATCCGAAATCCCCCCCGGCGGCCTGCTTGATGATCCGGAAACCGCTGGATTGGTAGCGGGTCTCGCCGATGAGCCCGAGGATGAGCGTGAGGATCTTCTCGGTGCGCGGATCTTCGAGGCCATGCTTCTCGACGTACTTCTGGAAGCTGGCGAGAATATTGTAGGAATTGCGCGCAAAGGAGCTTTGATTGTCGATCGCGAGGTTCAGCAGGAAATCCGCCCCGGCTCCTTCTCCAATCGAACACAGGGACCTGCCGGCCTGGATTCGCATAGACTCGTTCTTGTCGTCGAGCAGCTTTTTGAGGTATTGCAGGCCGGAGGGGTCATCCAGCTCGTGGAGCAGCTCCGCGAAGTCGACCGCGGGACTCCGGCTGTGCCATCCTTTCAGGATCTCCAGCCCGGCCGGTATTCGCAGCTGGCGCTGCACCCGCCGGAACGTAGCCCTGAACCTCGGCGATGGATTGGTATCCGCCTTGAGGAAGTGCCGCTGAAGGAATTCACCCCACAGGGTCTCGAGGGCCGCATCAGCTTCTTCAGAAGGTTTTTCCGCCGCGGGCTCGGGGATTTTCTCATCGAGCGGAACAACAAGCAGGAGGCTCTGATCGCGCAGCGAGTCCATCTTGTTCAGATAGCGCGCCCTGGGCTCGTTGCGGGAGATCTCGTACCACTTGATTCCGGAATCGCTTCTGAGCGTGGTGCTGATGAAGGTGGGAATTCCCTCTGAGAGGGAATTGAACGAGTTCAGGCGGTAGATGGGTGGCGGACTGGAGCCTGTCGCGCGAGCAGCGCTTCCCGATGAGTTGAGTCGAATCTCCTTCCTCTCTCCCCAGCGGTTTATATAGTTGAGGGGGCGATTGGCCTCCAGCACGTGCCTGTGTCCATCCAGGAGTTTGAAAGCGGCTTCAGAGCCCGGCCGGGGCTTGATCCTCATCAGGAACTCGTAGCAGGCGAGCTTCTTTCCTCCGGTAGCGGCCTGTTTTTCGAGATGGTATTTTTCCCGCTCTGAGACCAGGGCATCATCCTGGAGCCACTTGCGTATCGCCGTGAGGTCGGCCTTTTGTCCCGCGCCCGCCGATTGCGTCAGCGTCAGTCCGCTCCATCTGCGCAGCTCGGGCAGGAGGAGATTGGAGGTGGAGGACAGGGATGTGCCGGTTTTAGCGTTGGTCTTGTCCTGGTAGAGTTCCACCAGGGATTGCACGATGACTTTGAGCTGGCCGGAGGAGAGGAAAATGGCCGTCGAGAGGTCCCGGGCGCCGCGGAGCGCGGCATAGCGCAGGGTCTGTTCTCCCTTGTCGCTGCAGCGGCCGAGGTTTTTAAGGACGAGTTCGAGGAGCGGATCGGGAATCGATGCGCCTGCGAAGCGGCTTTTGACGCGCTCGAGAACAAACCCAAGGCCGGTGGATGATTCCACCCTGGGAAGGATCTTCTCGATGAATTCGAGCTCTCCAGCCTCCTTGGAGCTTCCGGTTGTCTCGGAGGAGATGCCGTAGACTCTCTTCCAGAGCGGAAAGATGGTCCCTATATTCATGGGGATGGTTCCGTATTTCCCCAGCACGAGCCCCTCAAAAACATCGCGAGCGTTCGCCGCCAGCGCTCGGTCCTTCTCGTCCTGGGGGTCGAGGATGTCGATGGCCCTGCGGAAGAAGTACGCGATTTCGTAGTGGTAAAAATACCACTGGGCCTGGCTGATGGTATCGGCGCGCAGCGCGACGCCCAGGAATTCCCGGCGGAGCTCAGGCTGCCGGGCGATTTCCGGAGCCAGGTCTCCCAGGGTCGCGATGACCCGGAAAAGACCCGAGAGATCGTGCTCGGTAAGCTTCCTCAGCAGGTAGTCGACACCCCGGAGGTCGCCAGAGCGGCAGAGCGAGATGGCCGCATCGAGCCTGTAATCCCGGCTTGCTTCGCCGAATGCGGCGGCATTCTTGGGCTCCCTGGGAGGAGAGGCGCCGGGCTCGGGCGATTCGGCTCGCTCGATGATTTTCACCAGGAGTCCGGCCGCCGAAGGCTCCCCCAGGGCCGCGAGGCCCAGCGCTCCGAGTGCCGAGGTCTCCTGGTGTTTCAGGGCCGAGAGGAAGACCGTACGGGCCTGGGGAGGAGCGAGCTCGACCAGGATTCCGAGCGCTTCCCGGCGTTCGGCGGCATCGCCGCCGTGGGCCTGCTCGAGAAGCAGGCGGTTGACCAGCTCGAATGAGAAGGGCTCCCGGGCGGCGTCCCGTGCTTCGGAGAGTCGATGATGGTTCTGGTGCAGGATATTGATCATGGGGAAACGTTCGCGGCGGGTCACGACCCCCCGGAGCTCGTAGCTTACCTCCTCGGCGAGCTTCAGGATGCTGAAGGAGGGGGAGGTCGTCAGGGGGGTGTTGAGGATGGCGCTCTGGGTGGCCTGGGAGGCTCCTTTCCGCACCTGGACCCGGTATTTTCCGGGATCGTTGGAGTCCCAGGACACGATGTAATTCGACAGTTTCCTCTCAGCCGATTTTTTCCCCAGGAGCTTGAAGGCCCGGCGGCTTTTTCCCGCCCCGGTGTACTGGGCTATGATTTCCGGTTTATCCCCGAGCCTGATCTCGAGCAGGTGGAAGGTCGATATGAGCGGGTCAAGCCTTTCCCGGAGGAGGCGCGCCCGCCTGGCCAGCTCGACATCCGCGGCTGATGCATATTTTTTCAGCAGGGGCAGGGCCGCTTTACCGGCCTTGATGAGCTGTTTCTGGGCTTCTTCCCTGCGCTTCCAGTCCTTGTGCCCGAGATCTTTGAGGAGCTTCTCGATACCGGGCTTCTGGTCCTGGGTCCTGGGCAGGGACTTCTCCTGGACTGTATCGAGCCCTGAGCCTGTACCAGCCCAGAGCAGGCACAGGGTGAACAAGAGTGGCGGCAGTTGGATTTTTGACATATTAATCGGCCTGGGAAGGGTATCAGGACGCAGATCCTCCATTCTATCCGGAAAATGCGATCGA
>JAKUSY010000369.1 GCA_022451445.1 Planctomycetota bacterium | reverse complement strand
ATGGATTGCCATGACGAGGATACCTCCAAGGGGGACCTCTCCCTTGAGGGGATTCAGGGCAACCTCGTCAGCGGCCCCGACCTCGCCCGTTCGGAAAAGGTCCTACATCAGCTGGAGCTCGGCCAGATGCCACCTGAGAAAAAGTCCCAGCCCACCGCCGCCGAGCGCCACAGCCTCACCCAATGGATCCGGGCCGCGCTCCTCAAGGGTGGCCGGAAACCGGAAAACAAACTTCTGCGCCCCGGGGCCGGCAACTACGTGAAGCACGAACGACTTTTCAGCGCCGAGGACTTCGGTCCTTCCTGGTCGCCTCCCCGCATCTGGCGCATCCGCCCCTCGGTTTATGAGTCCGGCATACGGGCCATCGCCAAGAACGGCAAGTACGTGCGCCCCTTCACCCTCAAGTCCGGCGGGCACGCCTTCCGCGACTACGACAACCAGTACGTCCTTACCGGCGCCGACCTCACCCAGCTCATGGCCAACGCCTCGACCGCCGCTCGGCAGCTGACCGAGGTGCGCGTCGCCAAGGGGAAGGTCTCCAGGGGTAACTCCACCCCCGCCCAGCTCTTTGCCCTCGTCTACCCCGAGGACGCCCCGCCTGCGGAAGCGAAGGTTGACGCCGTCATCCAATGGCTCTACGACCGGGTGCTCCTGCGGAACCCAACCCCCGGGGAGCAAGCGCGCCTCAAGGCTTTTTCGATGAAGAGCATGAAGTCCGACGGCAAGCTCCTTGGCGTCCGCAACCTGATCTCGGCCGGCCTCCTCAAGCCCGAGGCCCTCTACCGCTCCGAACTCGCCCAGGGGGAACCCGACAAACACGGCCGGGCCCTGCTTGCCCCCCGTGAAATCGCCTACGCCCTGGCCTACGCCCTGGCCGACACGCGCCCGGATGATCAGCTGCGCAAAGCCGCCGCCTCCGGGAAACTCGCCGCCCGGGACGACGTCGAGGCCCAGGTCCGCCGCATGCTCGCCGATACAAGGTAGAAAAAGCCCCGCCTCCTCGGTTTTTTCCGCGAGTATTTCGAGTACGGGGGGGCAGTCGATGTCTTCAAGGACCTGGCGCTCAATCGCAATCACGTACCGGGCGTCCTGGTGAGCGACACCGATCGGCTCATCATGCACATCTACGAACAGGACAAGAACGTGCTGCGTGAACTTCTCACCACCAACAGGAGCTTCGTCCAGTATGGAATTGATTCTAAAACCAGGAAGCCGGCCAGGGCCCGTGCCAGGAACCTGGGCGCCCACCTTGCCTACAGCCTGCCGCCGGATTGGAAATGGGTTCCGGACCAGCCGATTGAGCTGCCGGGCTCGCAGCGGGCCGGCATCCTGACTCAGCCTGCCTGGCTGGTCGCCAAGAGCGGCAATTTCGACAACGACGCGATCCGGCGCGGGCTCTGGGTGCGGGGCAAGCTCCTCGGCGGCACCATCCCGGACGTACCGATCACCGTCGACGCCCAGCTTCCCAACGACGAGACCCTCACCCTCCGGGAGAAAATGAAGGTCACCGAGGAGGCTTACTGCTGGAAGTGCCACCAGAATACCAACCCGGTCGGCCTGCCCTTCGAGATGTTTGACCACTTCGGCCGGTGGCGGACCAGGGAGCTTGGCAGGCCGGTCCTTACCTCCGGCGCGATCAACAACAGTGGGCTCAAGGCGCTCGATGGTGAGGTGACCGACGCCGTTGCAATGGTGCGCAAGCTGGCCGACTCACCACGCGTCCGCCAGGTCTTCGTCCGCCACGCCTTCCGCTACTTCATGGGCCGCAACGAAACACTCCGAGACGCCTCCACCCTGCGCCGCGCCGACCAGGCCTACGTCCAGAGCGGCGGCAGCATGAAGCAGCTCATCCTTTCCCTGCTCACCAGCGACTCCTTTCTCTACCGCAAAACGAGTGGGAGATAAGAGGATGAGGGGCCACCCTCTCCTTGCCCCCGCCCATGGCCTCGCATAGGCTATTGGCTGAGTTTGACTGACAGGTGGAGCGAGGATAGAGATGAAACACATTGTCTTATTCGCACTGCTGTTTCCTGCCGGAATTCCGCATGGGCTGGCGGAGGAGGATCCCCCTGCCTGGACCTTTGTCAGCATCCCGGATTTTCTGAACTTCGATATCGACTATCCCCAGGAAGGCTGGGAGGACGCCTTGGGGTTTATTTTGGATTCGATGAAGAAGGAAGGCCCCGCCTTTGCGATGGTTGCCGGAGACCTGGTCATGGGGCATTGGGGAACCAGCAAAGAAGAGATCGATAAATGGGCCGGCAAATACTATCCGCCGTGGGTCGGGCGGTTCAAAGACCATGGCCTGAAGGTATACACCGCCCTTGGTGACCATGAGGTTGGCGACAACCCCTGGAGAGGTCAGAAAGCCAGCGCGGTCCCCTTCTACAAGGAAGCATTCAGGCGGCATTTGAAAATGCCGCTCAACGGACCCGCGCATATGCGGGGGACCGCGTTCCACTGGAGGCACAAGAACGCCCTGTTCGTCTCCGTGGATGTGTTTGAAAAAGCCCGGAGCGGCCAGGGTGAGATTGCCGCCCAGGTTACCGGCCGACAGCTCACCTGGTTAAAACAGGTCATGGAAACGCATCGCCCTCTCGTTGATCACATCATCGTAATGGGGCATACGCCTGTATTGCGCCCGGTCAGGAAATTCAGTTCCTCCGGTATGCTCCTGGAAAAGGGGAGGAATTCCGCCTTCTGGAAAACGATGGTGGACCACAAGGTCGATCTGTACATTTGCGGCGAGGTTCATGCGGTCACCTGCAGCCGGCTTTCTGGCATCCAGCAGGTTGCCCACGGCGGGTTGATCGGCCGCACCTCAAAACCAAACTACATGGTCGTCACCGTTCACAAGGACAAGCTCTCCCTCGAGCTCAAAGAGATTGACCTGGTTAACGGCAAAGGGAAGCTCTGGCAGAAGAACAAGTCACGTGGACCTTTTGACACGATTGCCATTACAGAGGCTCGTAAGCAAAGAGGCTTTAGCTCGATCGGTAAAGTTCGAATAGTCAAAAAGGATGGCGGGAAATCCTTTGAGTCCATCACGGGGTTCTTCGATGAAAAGAACAACCCCGTGAAATGACTGCAGGCAGGTAGAACCGAAGCCGAGGTTGGCTTCAATATGGCAATGATGACCGGGGCCGGGGACGAGGAGACCTGGTCTCCCACCCTCTCCTTGCCCCCGCCCATGGCCTCGCATAGGCTATTGGCTGGGTGAGCGGTGGTGGGGGGCTCAGTCCTCCCCCTGAATCAGCTCCGCCAGGCGGGCCCTGTCCTCATCGCTGAGTGATCTCAGGGTCGCGGCCAGCACTTCGAGCAGCTTCTGCGTTTCGCTGGTGCAAGCATTGGTGCAAGCCCTGTCATCGCGATCCCCTATGTCCTTGTCCTTTGCGGACTTGGTTTTCGAGGACCGCTGTCTCCGGAACAGCAGGCCGTAGGTTAGAGTCCTACCGGGGTCACCAGAAAGCTCCTGCGCGGGAAGCCGCTCCACAGGAGCTTTCTCTGTGTTCTGATGATCCTTTCCTGCAAATGCTCTGGGGAGGTACTATAAAGTATCCTGAGCAAGCCGGTGGTTGAGTGAAGGTGGTATGGAACAGGTAAAATCGCGGTTCATCGGGGTGATGGAGGAGTACTGGGGGTACGAGAGCTTCCTCCCGCTCCAGCCCGAGGCGATGCAGGCGATCTCCGAGGGGCGGGACTCGGTGGTGGTTCTGCCGACCGGCGGCGGGAAGTCTCTGTGCTACCAGGCTCCGGCTGTTATGCAGGAGGCCGTCTCCGGTGGTGGTCTTGCGGTGGTCGTCTCTCCCCTGATCTCCCTGATGAAGGACCAGGTCGACTCTCTGCGGGCCAATGGCATCGAGGCCGCCTTTATCAACTCGACCCTGGAGTTCGAGGAGCGCGACCAGGTGCGGGCGAGGATCAGGGCTGGAGAGCTTCGGCTTCTCTACGTCGCGCCCGAGGGGCTGTTGCAGGAAAGTATGCTGCCGTTCCTTGCGACC
>JAKUSY010000368.1 GCA_022451445.1 Planctomycetota bacterium | reverse complement strand
GGCCCGGAACCTGCCCTCCCGGCTCTCCCGCTACAACGAGAATCCGCACCGAGCTGGAGGAAAGATCTATCCCTTCTTCACGAGCGACCTGCGCCAGGTGCAGGGCGTAGGTCGGGGTACAGCAGACCACTGTACACTGATGCTCCAGGAGGCACTCCAGGCGGCCGGCCGAGCTCATCCCTCCACCGGCGAGACAAAAATTCCCAAGCTGCAATCCGGCCTCGAAAGCGCCCCAGAAGCCGATGAAGGGCCCGAAGGAAAACGGAAAGAAGATTCGATCTTCATCTTTTACGCCGACCCCTCGATAGACCTTTTTCCAGCAGTCCAGGAACCATTGCCAGCTCTGCCGCGTATCGAGCCAATAGATCGGCTCCCCCGTGGTGCCTGAGGTCCTGTGAATCCTCGAATAGTCGCCCGGGGCGCAGGTCAGATTTGTCCCGTAGGGCGGGTTTTCAGCCTGGTCCCGCTGGAGCTCTTTTTTCTCGGTAAAAGGCAGCTTTTCAAGCAGCCCCGAGAGTTCATCAACCCCGTCAAGATCCGATATTTTGAAACCAGATTTATCGAATTTATGACGATAAAACTTATTGCTGGGGCAGATCTCCTCCAGGAGAGCTTTGAGCTTCCCCAGCTGAAGTTGCTGCAAGCTGTGATGTTCATTCTCGGTGGACATTTTTACTGAACATTGACCTGGTGACTGTGGAGCTGGAGGCAGGCTCAAGCCCGCGCGTTCCAGAAGCAGATTATATTTTTCCTGGGAGAGAAATCCAATGTCTGCATCCCCACAATCCCGGTTTATCTGCCAATAGTATTTCGGGGCGCCGCCCCTGGGGGCGTTCCGCGAACAGGGAGACGCTCAAACCATGCTGAGGTTTTGTGAACGAACCGTACTGGCAGCCTGCCTGTGGGCAGCCACCTTTGTTTTTCCAGCCGGGCTTTCCGCGGAGGAGGGATCGAAAATACCCGCCCCGGAAACCTTCCCGGGCCATACCAGCTGGGTGCCATCCTTCGCCCTCTCCGGCGATGGCGAAGTATTGGCGACCGGAGGCGGAGAGACGCTCACCATCAGGCCCGGCCAGGCAAACTTCTTCGACACAACCACCGGGAAGAGCCTCAGTGGATTTGAACCGCATAAGAGCACCGTCTGGAGTGTGGCAATCTCCCCCGACGGAGAGACCCTGGCAACAGCCGGCACCGACAAGCTCATCAAGCTCTGGAGGACCCGGCTTGGAGGCAGGATGAAGCTCGCGGGCACGATGGAAGGTCATAAGAACTGGGTCACGGCTATCGCCTTCTCGCCGGATGGAAAGCTCCTGGCTTCCGCAAGCGAAGACACCACCGTCAAGATCTGGGAGACCGCGACCGCAAAGCACGTTGGCGACCTCGCCGGGCACGCGGGCACTGTTCGCTCTGTCGCCTTCAGCCCGGATGGAAAGTGGCTGGCCACCGGCTCCTTCGACAAGACCGTCCGGCTCTGGGACGTGAGCGCGCGCGCTGAAAAAGCCAAGCTCGACGCGCATGCCGATGCCGTCTGGAGCGTTGCTTTCAGTCCGGATGGAAAAACCCTGGCCACGGCGGGAGCCGACAATATGATCAAGCTCTGGACCGCGACCGTAGCGGATGGAGCGCCCAGGGCCGAGCTCCGGACGGAATGGAAGGCTCATCAGAACTGGGTAACCTCCATCTCTTTTTCCCCGTCCGGGAAGCTCCTTGCGAGCTCGAGCTTCGATCGCAAGGTCAAGCTATGGGATACGGGTGAAGGCAAGCACTACGCCACGGTAGCGAAGCCCGGCTGCACTGTCTGGTGCGTCAATTTCTCCAGGGACGGAAAAACCGTCTATTGCGGGACCAGCAGCAAGGCCCAGCAGAACGATACCCTGTTGAGATGCACTGTCCCTCCCGCGGCTGTTGAGGATCCGGAAGAAACGGCCCGGATGAAGGCCGAGGCTGAGCGAAAGGCCAGGCAGGCCGCGGAAGCCCTGGCCCGCAAAAAAGAAGAGGCTGCAAAACAGGCCGAAGTCGCCAGGAAGAAGGCGGAAGAGGACGCCAAGAAGAAGGCCGAAGAAGCCAAGAAAAAGGCTGAAGCCGCCAAGGTGGCTACCGAGGCGGCCACAAAGAAAAAACAGGCGGCCATCAAGGCCACCGAGGCTGCCAAGCTGGCCAACGAGTCAGCCGCCAAGGCCATAGCTGAAGCCTCCAGGGCCGAGGCGGAGGATGCCAGCGCCAGCGAAGCCGCCAAAAGCGCCGCCGCTATCCTCAAGCAGGCCGCCGATGATGCGAAGAAAGCCATCGAGGATGCCGAAAAGGCCAGGAAGGCGGCCGGTAGCCCCTGAAGCTCCGCACCTGCAAAGAAAAAGCGGCAGCGAAACCCGGCGGGGGTCCGCGGCCGCTTATTTATCTGTCGGAAGCCGGGCTCAGCCGGCTTCTCCAGACGTGCAGTCCACCGCTTCCTCGGGAAGTCCGGGGCCTCCAATGAAGAGATAGTTCAGCATATAGACGGCATCGGAAAGATCGACGTTTTCGTCGCTGTTGACGTCCGCGGCCGCGGGGCAGATCATGCCGCCGCCGAGGAAGAGCTCGCTGAGAATCGACATCGGGTCGGAGATGTCATGGAAGTGATCCTGGTTTACATCCCCGGGCTGCGCCTGGAAATCCGGCAGGTCGTAGTCGAAGCGGGCGCTCGTATTGCAGGTATAGGAGAAAGTACCGCCGGCGAATTCACCCTCTCCGTCGAGGTGCATGATGACCGAGCCAATGCTGCCGCTGCCGTGAATGGTGCCCTCCTCGACGGCGGTGAGGTTCACGGGCGACACGAAACCGACCTGCCAGAGCTGGCTGTCATCGAATTCGATCTGGAAGGTGGCTTCGACCGAGAACTCCTGGGTTTCGGCGTTGTAGGTGCCTACCGCATCCTCGCCATCTTCGGTCACCAGCGTGATGGTGATGGGGCCTGTGTCCATCCCGAAAAGGATGATCGGGGCGATTTCCTGATGCCAGGAGGCCAGGGCCGCGGTGCCCTCTTCCGCATCGACTACCAGCTCAAAGCTCCCGCCAATGATATTCATTTCTATGATCGATCCGCCGAGGTCCAGGGGGAACTGGATGGTGTAATTGTTCGGCCCGACGGTGGGGTCGAAGATTGCGGTCCTGGTTGCAGGATCCGCAAACAGGCTGGTTGACATTGCCAGTAGAATGACGCTGCAGGCGAATAAAGTCTTCATAATCCGTCCTTTTTGTCGGCCGCGCGGGGAACTGCGCGGGGTTTGACCCAAAAATACCAGTGGCCCTTGGCGTCGCCTGGTTCGATTACGCATCGCAACCATAAACGGCACGGAAAAGGCCATAGTCCTTGAAATTTACTTAGCTCGTCAATTGAACAGACAAACCGATGTATGTCAATCCATTTTGAGTGGCTGGCGCGGTGAGATAGGGCCCCCTGCCATCGCCTCTCGATGATGAGAACGCCCTGTGCCGTGTCCCTCAGGCCCCGAGGCCCGCCACCCAGAGAGCGAGGAGAATGACTCCCACAACCCCGAGGCAGCTCAGGGCGAACCCGGCAATATCCGCTCTTCCCGGTCGTTGAAATTCGAGCGCGGTGCCCGGGAAGAGCTTCTTGTAGTCATAGCGATCCGGCTCCGCGTAAGACAGCTCCAGCTCTTCCCTGTCCTTTCCAGGGTCGATTTCGGTCGGGGTCTTCATCTTGACGTAGAACCGATCAAGGGCTTCCCTGCGGTTAGGCTTCGTCAACAGGCTGGCGATGATCATGACGAGGAATGGAATGGTCACCTTCAGGGGCACCCTCAGGGCCTCTACCGCCTCCTTGGAGAGACCATCGAGATCGATGCCCACCGCCCCATAAAAGAGAAAATCAATATTAAAGAACCCCTCCCCTCGCAGCTTCGTCCCATCCGGGTAGCGTTTGTAGGTCAAGCGTGTGCCGTCAGGATTCACCCTTTCATAATCGATGACAATCGTTGGGGCGCCGCCCGCGAGAGGCTTGGTTCCGCCCTTCC
>JAKUSY010000367.1 GCA_022451445.1 Planctomycetota bacterium | reverse complement strand
CCTCTCATCCGGAGCGCGCAGCAGCGCCCTGGAGAGATTGATAAAATTCTCCAGCTCACGTCGCACCAGCGGATCACTCCAGACGTACTCGAGGAACCGGATCGTCCGCCTGGACTCCTTCCAGAGCCCCCCGAAGCGATCCGCGTATTCGCTGGCGGCGCCAAGTCCGGCATCATCACCGGGATGCCAGATCTCCTGTTGGAAACAATCCTCGCCGATCAGGTGCGGAGCGATGTAGAGGTTCTCGAAAAAAGCCGCCCGCAGGCAGGCGACGGCGACCTCCAGCTCCCCCGCCGCGAAGGCCTCCAGCGCGGAGTTGAACAGGTCCGCCGGGTTGTCCTTCCTGGCGATCATGCGGTGTCGCCCTCGAATTGGAGCCGGGCATAGTCCAGGTTGAGCTCGGAGTCCGTCTCCACCGGACCGGCCCCGTGGGAGAGAACCCCGATCTCAGCGCAGGAAATCTCCACCGTCATCCCCTCGGAGAGAACCTTGACCGGACCATCGGGCACGACATCCGTTCCGGTGGAAAAAACCTCCGCCGGCTTCAGCCGGATATGGCTGGCCGCCCAGGCGACCAGGTCGCCGATGGGAGCGTTAATGTTGGAGGTATTCGAGTCGCGCTCGAAGAGCTCCTCGCCGGCGGGACCGAGAATCCGGGTCCTGATCTCGAGGTTCGGATTGGACTGGTTGTCGCTCAGCAGGATCAGGGGGCCCAGGACGAGGGACCCGGTGAAATGCTTGGCCTGGTAGAGGTAGAGCAGGGTCTCGTTCTCTATGCGATTGCCGCTGACGTCATTGGCCAGGGTGTAACCCCAGATCTCCCCATCGGAATGAACCACAGCGGCCAGCTCCGGCTCGATGCCCGCCGAGACCGTCTCCCGTTGGCAGGCGTCCCCCTGCAGATCCTCTGAATTGGTCAGGTCGGTTCGCAGCCCCATCCGTCCTCCGGGACCCACGAAATGTTCCGGCGAGGTTCCCTTGAGAAAGAGCTCCGGCCGCTGCCCCCGCTCCTTGACGGCCCGGTAAACGAAACTGTAATCGGCGCGGCTGCCTTCCGTCTCACGTTCGAGAGCGGAGTTGATGTAGGTAACCCCGAAGGCCTGGGCCCGCAGGGGAATCACCGGGGCGACCAGGTGGTCGCTCCCCGCGGCTGGAAGCGGCGCGAGAGCGCCGAGGTCGAGCGGCTCAGCGCCGTTCTCCCCGGGCGAAAAATCTCCGGCCCATTCCCCCACCCGCAGCCGGCGGCTCTCCAGCCATTCAACCAGCTCGACCACGGGTGTCGGCAGGCCGCTGAAGGTCCACCTGGCGGCCTCCCAGCTCTCCTCGGGAGCCGCCCGCCGGTAGCTTCGCCTGTGGCCCGGCAGCGGAAGGCAATCGGTGAGATCCCATGCGTCCGAAAGCGTCTGGGTGCCGCCGGACACCTCGAGACCACTGCCACCGAAGAGACGAATCTCCCCGCGGCTTGCCGACCAGTACTGGCCCAGGTGGGTTAGGGTCGCCATCTCTTTACCACCTTCTCACTTCTCCCAACCGGCTCTTCGTACCCGGCACGGCACCCGGATGCGAATCCGGAAAGGCGTCCGGGTGCAAGGTAAGCTCCAATCACCACCGATGCTGACTCTCCTGTCCCTTGGTTGATGATAGTATAGGGCCGTAATCGAGCGAGACAATCGCGGATTGGCGCTCGCTGCAGGAACGCCGGCCGGAGAAAAACGCGCCATCATGGGTACAGAGGTCATCAGCGCCAGCAACAGCGGCATCAGCCGGGCGCTGCTGGAGTGGTACGAGGCCAACCACCGTGATCTGCCCTGGCGCAGGAATCCCGAACCCTACAGGGTCTGGATCTCCGAGATCATGCTGCAGCAGACCCGGGTGGAGACAGTGATCCCGTATTTCGAGCGGTTTCTCGACCGTTTTCCCACCCTCTCCGACCTCGCGGCAGCGAGCGAAGATGAGGTGCTCACCCTCTGGTCGGGCCTGGGTTATTACCGGCGAGCGCGCTCGCTCCTGGCCGGGGCGAAGACCGTCATCGAACATCACGACGGCGTATTTCCCAGGAACTACGAGGCCGCCCTGGAGATACCTGGAGTCGGACCCTATACCGCGGCGGCGATCCTCAGCGTCGCCTACGGCGAGCCCTGGCCCGTCCTCGATGGAAACGTGGAGCGGGTCCTCACCCGGATACTGCGCCTCGCGGACAATCCCCGCAAGGCCGCGACGAAGAAATACCTGAAGGAGATCGCCGGTGGCTGGATGCCCCGCGGCAAGGCCTCTAGCTTCAACCAGGCCATGATGGAGCTTGGAGCTCTCATCTGCGTACCCGTGTCGCCGAGCTGTGCCGCCTGCCCGGTTCACGATGCCTGCGCCGCCGCCGAGCATGGCGATCCCGAGAACTTCCCGAAGCTGCCGCCGCGGCGAAAAACGGTAGCCGTCGAGCTCGAGGCCGGCATCATCCGCAGGGGTAAACGCTACCTGCTCGAGCGCAACGAGGACCTCGACTATCTCGAGGGGCTCTGGGGCTTCCCCCTCGCCCGGCCCGACTCCGGCGGCATAGCCTTCCGGCTGAGGAAAAAGCTGGCAACCAGCATCGAAGAGGGGGCGGAGCTCAAGGCCATCAGGCACTCCATCACCTTCCGGCGCCTGACCCTGCGGCCCCGCATCCTCGAGGCGGGCAGCTTCTCCACCAGGGGAAAGCCGTCCTTTCGATGGGGACGGGCCGAGGAGCTCGGCAATGTCCTGCCCGTCTCCTCCCTCTGCCTGAAGATCGCCGACAGGCTGAGCTGAGAGGCCCTGGCCGCCACCGTAAATCGCCGCAAGCCGAGCTTGGCGGACCCGCCGTCGATGCTTATACTGCGAACTCGTGATGTCCCGCCGGGGACGGTCGCGGCTTCACCCGGGGAAGAAACCGACCGATGACAGGATACCAATGACAGAATCCGCCGACGCCGAGTTCCAGGATCTGCCGATCTTCGACCCCCGCGAGGGAGAGATCATCCTGAAGCCTGAAGACGGGGCGCAGGGCTATTGGGTCGGGGCCCCGGCCGTCACCTGGGATGCGTCCCGGGACTCATTCCTCTTGTGCTACAGGAGGAGGAGGCCGCGGGAACACACCCCGGACCGCGGCTACCTCACCGTTGTCGCGGAATCCGCAGATGGAAAGAACTTCGAGACGATCTGGAGCATGACCAAGGACCAGCTTGACACGACCTCCATCGAGAAATGTTGCCTGCTGCGCTGCGAGGACGGCGTCTATCGCTACTACTTCAGCTACGTCGATCCCGCCGACGGGCGCTGGAGGATCGACCTGGTCGAATGCGGCTCACCCGGCGATATCGACATCTCCTCTCGCCGGGAGGTCTTCACCGCCGCCTCAGCCGGCGCCGCCCAGGACGCCCCGGTCGAGGGCGTCAAGGACCCGATGGTCTACCATATCGATGGAACCTACCATATGTTCATCAGCTACGCGGAAGGGGCTCCGCGAGACGATGAGGACCCCGGGCTCATGCACGAGACCTCGGACGTCTTCAACACGGGGTTGCTCTATTCCACCTCGGCACTCGCGACCTCCACGGACGGCCGCGACTTCCAGTGGCGGGGCAATTGCCTCGATGTAGGCGCCGAGGGCAGCTGGGACTCCTACGCCACACGCCTGGGAGCGATCGTGAAGGGAAGGAACGGGTGGTACGGCTACTACGACGGCTCAGCGAGCCATCTCGATAACTACGAAGAGAAAACCGGCTTTGCCGCCTCCGACGATCTCTCCACCTGGACGAAGCTTACCCCCTCGGCGCCCGCGATCAGCGTACCCCAGGCCACCGGCTCGGTGCGCTACGCCTGCGGGGTGGAACGCGGCAACACCCTCTTCGTCTATTACGAGATGGCGCTGGAGGATGGATCCCACGATCTGCGCCTGGTTACCCTCCCGGCGCGTGGCGCCTGATCCCCCGTCAACTCTCCACGCCGCAGCGCTCAGGATGCCTCGGGGTTCAGCACCTCGTCGATCGTCCTGAAGAGCTCG
>JAKUSY010000366.1 GCA_022451445.1 Planctomycetota bacterium | reverse complement strand
AAAGGCGGCCTCGGCTCCAGGTAGATCTTTCTTCAACGCCAAGACATATCCAAGGGCGGCGTTGATGCCGCAGTAGCGCTGCGCATCGGTCAGCTCCGCGGCCGTTCGAAAATTGACCTCGGCTCGATCGATCTCCCCCATCTTGAGATAGATGCGCCCTATATGGTAGCGATACTTGGGGATATCAGGACGCAGCTTGATCGCCTTCTTGAGGTTGCCTACGGCCCGGTTGAAGTCGCCTTTTTCGAAATGAACGCTGGCGATCTCGTAGTGATAGTCATCTCTCTTGGGATACTCCTCAACCCTCGCCTGGAGGAACTCCAGGCGGCTGTCGAGGTACGAGTGGGTCGTTTCCTCAGAAAGCGAATACTGCTCCCGTTCATCGACAATCGATTCACAGGCGCAAAGCAGTAAACAAACAATCGAAACCAGCGCGAGCGACCCCCAGCGAGGGGCCGTTTTGGTATTTTCAGACATGTCCTTTTTCCTCCGAGACGGGACTTGTATACCTTTCATCGGTATTCCAGAGAAAAAACTTGCCCGTGATACCACCCCGGCACCGATAATCCGCCCCAGCTCGCCAGTTCACCTCATCGGCCACCGCAGACCGCCGCCACTGGGGATTATCAGAAGATGACCCCGCCCCGGCCCCCCGGCATGGCGCTCTTCTCGAGGTAGCTCTTGACCATCCTGAGGACCTCGAGGTAGCTCTCCAGCTTCTCACTGAGCTTCCGGCAGGTCTCCCGAGAGGAAGGGTCAAAGGCAGCAGCCGTCCTGGCCGCGCGATTGTAGGCGTTGCGGCCCTCGGCAACGTAGTACTCCAGCGGCTCCGAGAAACTGACGATGATCCCTCCCACCCGCGACACCATCGCGGTGGGCGCCCGGCGACTCTCGCTGCGAACCAGGGTCGGGAAGAAGCTGCACATGAAGAGAACGAAGTCGCCGATGTAGAGGTTCACCTCGAAGTTCCGCTCCGGTCCCTCCTTGCCCGCGGCGCAATCGACCATTCCCGGGAGGGTCCGCAGCGGCTTTCCTCCCAGGCTTCGCAGGCGATAGATATGATCGACATGGACAAAGCCGGGCAGCATCTCTTCAGAGAGATGGCTGGCGATCTCCGGGGAATAGAGATCGCTTCGACTGCGAAAGGCATCATTCACCGCGCGGCTGAAGAGCTCACGGATAGGATGGTCTGGAGGAATCACCGGCGACATAGCTCACCTGCTGGTTTCATACCTCGAAAGCATTCTCTACTGGTAATTCTACAACCCATCCAGCCCGCACCCCATTTAAAGATACCGTGAATCATTCAAACTCCTCTCAGGGTTCTACGAGATCGACCTTTCCGCCTTCATCCAGCCCGGCCAGCTTTCGCTGCCCCAGCAGGACCCGCCCCAGCACGGACACCCTGCCCTCCCACTCGGGAAGAGGCCGTCCGGCGATGAAGAGACTGCCGCCCCCGGAGTGCAGAGGATGGGCGACGATCGTACCCCGCAGTATCCGCCTGCCGGAGAGCTCCGGCGCCAGGACACAGCCTGCAGCCGGCTCGGAGTCTGAAGCCGCCGGCTCCAGGAGTATCCCGACAGGCTCATCGAGCCTCCGCGACTTCAGCCCGGAGCACGCCCCTCGGCCTACCAGGTAGAGAAGGGCCGACACGTGGTTCGGAGCCGAAGAGAGAAACAGTTCGAGGTAGAGCTTCTCTCCATCCCCCATCAGGAGGCAGAGCCGCGGCGGCCTATGGCGGGCAAGGCGGAAGGGGGAAGACCGCTCAAAAGGCGGCTGTCGGGAGCCGGGAGGCTCGGCCCGGAGGGAATCGATCCGCAGCGCTCCCCTGCCGATGAATGACGGCGCCTGTCCGTCCCCGGTGCCGCCGGCGGCCTGTGGCGCGAGCTGAAACCGCTGATTTCCCGCGAGTTTTTCCCTGAGCTCGCGCGCCTGCTCCCCCTGGCACAACGCGAGACAGCCGAACCATTCCCGGCGAAGAGCTACCTGTGGAATCCGCCCCGCGACCGTCTCGGAGACCTGCTCGATGACGAGCTCCTCCAGCTTCTTCCTCCCCGGGCCGTCGAGGCGCTTCCCCCCTGCCCCATCCCGCCCGAGCCAGGCCTTGACGACTCCGGCGGCGCCAAGGCGGGCAAGCCAGGGGGCCCCCTCGCTGCCTGCGAGGGCTGTCACCTCCGTAAGGCAACGCGAACCCGGCAGGTCGCGAATCGCCCTGCTCGCTCCCATCGAGACCAGGAAGTTGCCGTCGTCGAGAAGGGAACACAACCCCCCGGCCCATTCACCTTCAGCACCGGCGGAGCAGAGCCTGAGAGCCTCGGTGAGCACCCAGCGTACGCGCTCATCCCTCTCGCTGGCGAGGGCCGCGCCCACATTGGATGCCTGGCCGGCGGCGGGATACCTTGCCAGGGCGAGCCCGGCGGCGAGACGCTCGCCGGGTGTGGGAGATGAGAGCGCGGCGCCGAGGACAGCCTGGTCCCCCTCCAGGCTCCCGAGATTCGCGAGGGCGATGGCTCGCAATTCATCATCCCCGTCGGCGGTCGCGATGCGCCGGAGAGCGGTCCGGGCCGCGACAGTTCCCAGCCGGCCAAGCGCTGAGACGAGAGCCAGGCGCACAGCGGGGTCCTCCTCCACCCGGAGTCTTTCCAGCAGAACCCCCCCGGCCCCCAGGGGCCGTTTTCTTCCCAGGAAGCCGGCGGCCATCCTGCGGAGCTCGGCGCTGGGATCTCCGATGGCCGAGGCCGCGAGCTCGAGCGACGCGGCCTCCTCCCTGCCCGGCCAGGTGGCCCACTCCGCCTTCTCGATTTCATCCACCAGGGCGATATTCACCCGCGGCGGCTTCCTCGTCGAGGAGCAGGCCCACAGGAGCGGCGACAGGAGCGCCACTCCCGTCGCTGCTATCCTGAAAATCCGCACACAAGCCGACACGTCTTCATTCCCCCGGCGGAGTTTCCGCCTCGCCTCGCTTCATAACCTCTATCTTCTCCACAGGGTAAAACTTACCCTGCCCTATGCCGGGGCACTCGGCCCCGATCTCATCCCAGGCTTTCTCGCTCTTGAGATTGCTTCGCCAGAACGGAAAGGTCCTGCACTGCCCCGGCCTGGCGGAATAAACGGTACAGCCCTTGTCGAAAAACACGCAGTCACCGCCGGATTTTTCGACCAGGGAATAGCGCCGGCCAACCTTGCGCAGGTAGCGCTCGGCGAACCTGTCGAGAGAGAGCCCGAGGTGCTTCGCCAGGCTCTCGATCTCTTCGCGATCGACCCAGACGTAGCCGGGAGCGCCCACACAGCAATCCCCACAGCGCGTGCAGATAAAGCTCAAACCTTCCCGGTACCACGGTTTTACCACCATGAAGAAGAGGTGTAGCCTTCCCGGCGGCGACTGTCAATACCTCAGCCGCGCCAAGGAAAAATCACCTCCGTGAGCGAGACCCTTCCATAGTCCGGCTGTTTTTATCTATAATTCGCCTTATGGACCGATGGATAGCCTGCCTCATCGCTGTTTTCGCCCTCCTGCTCCTCTCAGGATGCGTGCAGCGCATCCTGCGGATCGAATCCGATCCACCGGGAGCCTCCGTCTACGTCAACGGGGAGGCCGCGGGCAAAACCCCGCTCGAGCACCCCTTCGATTTTTACGGGGAATTCGAGATCGTGCTGCGCCACGCGGATCATCAATCGAAGCGAATTGTCCACGCGGCCTCCCCTCCCTGGTACGCGTACTTTCCGATGGACATGATCGTGGAGTTTCTCCTTCCCATTTTTCCGCTCCATGACGTACACCGGATCGAGGCTTCCCTGCAGAAAACCGGAAAAATAGATGACGCCCTGCGCAAAGAACTCGATACCAGGGTCAGGAGCGAGACCCGTGAGGGTGACGGCGGCACCAAGAAAGAGTGAAAGAGATTAGGGACCCGCTGGCGGCGGACGCTCCGCAGAGGGTATCCCCCAGCCAATAGATGTTCAGAAAGACCATCCAGCCCCCGGGCTGGTACAAGGACAAGAAGGGCACGGTGGTCGG
>JAKUSY010000365.1 GCA_022451445.1 Planctomycetota bacterium | reverse complement strand
CCGATGACCGGCGGCAGGGCTCCGGCAAAAGCGCCGACCAACAGGGAAAAAGAGGTAACCCGCTTGAGCGGAGTATAGAAAAACACGTAAACCCCGGCCGTCACTGCGCTCACCGCGGCGCAGACCGGGTTCACCAGCACGAAGAGGTAGGCCAGGCCCAGGAGAGAGAGGAGAATCCCCAGGGACCTTGCCAGCGCAGCCGAGAACCGCCCGGCGGCAAGAGGCCGCGCCGCGGTTCGCTCCATGAGGGCATCCGGCGCCCGCTCCATGTATTGATTCAATACGCTGGCGGCAGCGGCGAGAACAAAAGAACCGACCAGGACATGCAGCAACAGCCAGCCGTTCTGTGACGACAGGAGGCTCGCCAGAGAGCCACCTGTCGATGTTCTCAGGCCGAGCGCGAAGCCCGCGAACACAGTAACCAGGGCAAGGAGATTGACCCGCATCTTGCTCAGCTCGAGCAGGTCTCCCGCGAGGCTCCCGGTATCCGGGGCCGCCGGTGAGGAGACCTCCGCAGTGCCCGGCAACGCCGGCACAACGCCGGCAGGAGCCGGTTGCGCCTCTGTCGCCGGGTGATCCGCCAGGGCTGCCTTGTCCACTCTCATGCCACCGCCTCCGGCTCAGCCAGGCTCAGGGCGCGAATCCTGTAGGCGCGCGCGCAGACCCGCAGCGACAGCATCAGGATCAGGACGCCGAGAGCCTGGTGAGGAATTCTCAGGTTCACGAAGGTGCCTGTAACAGGAAAGCCTGAGGCTTCATCTACTACCTTCGCAGGGTCAGGCTGATTGATAAAGGTAAAGAAACCCAGGAAGACCTGCATGAACAGCAGCAGCAGCAGGCCGAGGGCTGGGTGGAGAAGCCGCTCTGCTTTCCTAAGACCAAGGATCTTACCGGTGAGAAGAACGATCCCGGTAAATACAGCAAAAGCCCAGATGATATGCACTATGTTACCGGCGTCCTGCAGAACTTCCCCCCCGCCTCCTGGATCCGGCCTAGCATGACTGGCTAAGGCGCCAAGAACGATCTGCACATAGATGCTGATCACGGCAAAGAGCGCCAGGGGACAGATGGGAGTTATTCTGGACATCTTGAGCCTGGTTTTCTCACCGATCCAGCCCGGGGCCGTAACAATCGCCAGAAGAGCAGCAGCGCAAAGGAATATCATTGCCATAGCAACATGTAGAATTGAAATCTCCGGAGGCAGTCGGAGAAGAACCGTAAGACCCCCTAAAATCGCCGGCAGCAACCAAAGAAAAAATACTCCACAGGACAACTTTCGCACTTGGTGACGCTTCTCTTTTTTCAGTGTGGCGATACAGGCCAGAAGCGCCAGGACCCCAACGAGTCCCATAATCAATCGATGACCGTGCTCTACCAGCAAACCGGGATTATCGCCCATGGCAGCCAGAGAGGGCAGCAATTCTCCATCGAAACTCGGCCAGTTCTTGTCGACACGGCCGCTCTTTGTGCTGGTAACTATGCCGCCAACCACGACTCCCAGATAGGCAACACAGAGAGTTGCCAGGGCAAGCCTGTGCGCAAGCTTCGAGACGCCTGTGAGGGATTCTCCTGACTCTCTATCAGTCAAATTTTCCACAGGGCCGCTGCCGGCCGGATCTTCGCTCGTCACGCCTGGAGCAGGCACGGTTCACGCCGTCCCTTCTCCCGAAGAACCCTCACCGTCCCCGTCACTGCCGGCACCGGGGGTCTCGAGGTTTCGATCCTGCGGGAGATAGTCCTCCTCGACAAGATCGGAATTGTATTCGTAGGGACCGCGGTAAACCGTCGGAATGTCCGGATGGAAGTTTCCGTGCGGGGGAGGGGAATCGAGTGTCCATTCGAGGGTGTTCGCCTTCCAGGGATTGCGCCCGGCCTTCTTGCCCCAGATCGCACTGTAGATGAACGCGATCAGGAAGAGCACCTGGGCCAGGCCCAGCACGATGGACGAATACGTCATGAACTCCTGGTAGGGCTGAAGATGCGACCACGTAGTGGAGGCTCCATCGCCCGCAAAGGCCGCGTAGCGCCGCGGCAGGCCCGCCGCTCCGACGACGTGCATCGGGAAGAAGGTGCAGTTGAACGCCACGAAGGTCAGGATGAAATGAATCTTGCCGAGGGTCTCGCTGAACATGCGGCCGAACATCTTCGGGAACCAGTAGGTGATCCCGGCAAAAATTCCGAAGAGGCTGCCGCCGAAGAGAACGTAGTGAATATGGGCGACGATGAAGTAGGTATCGTGGATCATCAGATCCACAGTCGTCGCAGCCATGAAGATGCCGCTGAGACCGCCGATGATGAACATCGAGACGAAGCCCAGGGCGTTGAGCATCGGCGTGGTGAAGTGGATATTGCCGCGCCAGAGCGTGCCCAGCCAGTTGAAGCTTTTCACCGCCGAGGGAAGAGCGATGAACATCGTGGCGATCATGAAGTAGGTCCCGAGATAGGGGTTCATGCCGCTCTGGAACATGTGATGCCCCCAGACGATGAAACCGAGTCCGGCAATTCCGGCCATCGCCGCGGCCATGGCCTTGTAGCCGAAGATGGGCTTGCGGGCGAAGACGGAGATGACGTCGGAGGCAATTCCCATGCCGGGCAGGATCATGATGTAGACCGCCGGATGGGAATAGAACCAGAAGAGATGCTGGTAGAGAAGCGGCTGGCCGTCGTTGGTGAAGAAGGTCGTTCCCGCGTGCCGATCGAGGATCAGCATGATGAGAACGGAGGTCAATACCGGGGTTCCGAAGAGAACCAGGATCGCGGTGACGAAGATCGACCAGACCGTCAGTGACATGCGCCCGAAGGTCATCCCCGGTGCGCGCATCTTGATGATGGTGGTCACGTAATTCACCGCCCCCATGATGCTGGATGTACCCACTATGATCAGGCTGACACACCACAGAGTCTGTCCGTACCCGGCAATTCGACTCAACGGCGGATACGACGTCCAGCCGCCTGAGGCAAAGGCGCCCGATTTGAGACCCGCCTCGATGCCCTCCAGGAGCCCCCCCCCGAACATCACGATTCCGGCCATCGGCATGATCCAATAGCTCAGGCCGTTGAGGAAAGGAAAGGCCATGTCGCGGGCGCCGATATGAAGCGGAACGACGAAATTTCCGAAGGCTCCGACGAGGAATGGAATGATCACGAAGAAGATCATCACCGTGGCGTGCATGCTGAAGAGAACATTGTAGGTCTCTCCGCCGAATTGCTTCATGTCCATGCCCATGAATTCACCGCTCTCACCCGCGGCCAGGCGCATCCTCAGGGTGAGCGCCAGTCCCCCACCGATGATGAGCATGAAGAGAGCGGTCATCATGAACTGCATGCCGATCACCTTGTGGTCACCGGCAAATACGTGCTTCCCCCAGAAGCCCATCTCGTGGTGGTCGGCGTGCTCTTCGGTTCCGACGTTTTCCTTGGTTTCCGTACTCATGAGTCTCTCGCAGGCTCCTTGGTGGGCCTATTCCTCTTCCTTCTCTTCCTGGTAATAGTGCACGACCTCCGGGAACTCAGCAGGCACAGCAGTCCTCCAGTCATAGCCGAGTTCCTTCGCCAGGCCTTCTTCGTCCAGGACCAGGAAATCAGCGCGCATACCGGAATGTCCCTCGCCGCAAAGCTCGGCGCAGACGATTTCGAACTTTTCCCCGGCATTGCCGGGCTTGACCCTGAACCAGAGCTGATTGGGATGGTAGGGGATCAGGTCCTGCTTCAGCCGCAGGTGGGGCGAGAAAAAGCTGTGCAGCACCGGGTGGGTATAACTCCGCGGGTCATAGATGTATTTGCCAAGCGAGGTCAACTGGAGGAGAACATTCACTCCTTCGGGGACAACCAGGCGCGGTAACACCTTGTCGTCCGTCCCATCTGTGACGACAGGAGGCTTGGCACCGGGGCTCCCCTTCAACAGTCCAACGGGATTGGTGCCCTTCTCAATCTCGGAATGCCGCTGGTCTCCGAACTTCCCATCCTTGCCCGGATAGTTGAAATGCCAGGCGAACTGTTCAGCGTAGACCCTGACGACGAAGGTTTCCTTGC
>JAKUSY010000364.1 GCA_022451445.1 Planctomycetota bacterium | reverse complement strand
CGCAGCGAGGGGATCGGGGTCGAATCGAAGGCCCGGTGGAAGGTGATGCTCGCCCCATCGGCCCTCTCGATGAGCTCGGCGGTCCGTTGGGCATCGATGCTTCCGTCCTCATGGAGGACTCCCAGCACGATGCCATCGACTCCCAGCCCTCTGGCGGTGATGATGTCTTCTTTCATGACCTCGAGCTCGAGGGGAGTGTAGTGGAAGCCGCCCCCGCGGGGGCGGATGAGCACGAAGAGTGGAATGCCGATCCTGTCTCGTGCCAGCTTGATGCTGCCGTAGGCGGGAGTCACCCCGCCAAGCTCGAGGGCCGCGCAGAGCTCTACCCTCGCGGCTCCGCCGCGTTCGGCGTTGACGGCGGACTCTACGGTACCCACGCAGCACTCCAGGAGAATTTCGCTCATAGGACTTTCAAGTTAGAAGATGTTCCCAGCCGGATCGTGCAAACTATCAGGCAGACTTCATTTCAAGATACAGGGTTTCCCGGCATAAGTAAGGTACATCCATGTCTGAGAACGCGCGGTTTTCACTGGCGCCGGTTTTTCTTTCCGCCCTTGCCCTGGTGATGGTTCTGTCCGGGTGCCAGGTTCCGGAAAGGACCCTTCCGGCCAACAACGGTCCTCCACTCAAGCTCGCCTGGAAAGACAATTTTCTCAGGATCAGGGGTGAGAACATTCCCGGGGGGGAAATCGAGATCCTGTATCTCGAGGCCTATTGCCGGGCAAACTCCCAGACGACGGATTGGGGCAAGCATACGGTCGTTGGCCACTCCACTGAACTCACCTCCGCGAGCGAGGATGGCATCAGGCTCGAATTGCGCTGCACCCTGAAGGACGGCGTGGTGGTCGACCATGTCATCACCTCAAAGAGTGACGAGGTCGACCTTCGCCTGCGGGCCCACAATCCCACGGACAAGACCTCCGAGGCGCATTGGGCGCAGCCCTGCATGCGGGTGGGGGACTTTACCGGGCTGGGCGATCCGAAAAATCAGCGGACCTACGACTACATCAGGAGGTCCTTCGTTTTTCTCGATGGCAAGCTCAGCCTGATGCCGACGAAGGACTGGGCTCTCGAGGCGCGCTACATTCCCGGGCAGGTCTGGGCCGCTCCGGGCGTTCCGCGCGCCGATGTGAACCCCCGGCCGCTGTCGAAGCACGTTCCCTCCAACGGCCTGATCGGCTGCTTCAGCGCCGATGACAGCCAGGTCCTGGCGATGGCCTGGGAGCCCTACCAGGAGCTCTTCCAGGGGGTCATCACCTGCCTGCACAGCGACTTTCGTCTCGGCGGACTGCGCGCGGGCGAGACCCTGGATATTCGGGGGAAGATCTACGTCACCGCCAATAACATCCCGGCGCTCCTGAAACGGTACGCGAAGGATTTTCCCGGCCATGCGAAGCTGCATCGCCGCAGGTAAAACAGCTCAGAACCGCGCCTTGCTCAGGAGAGCCCGTCGATCTCCCATCCCTTGCGGTACTTGCGGCCGATGAAGTTGTTCGCCTCGGAGAAGTTCGTTACCTTCAGGTTCGGCGCGTCCCACTTGAGCTCCTGGGTGGGGAAGCGCTTGGCGAGGTTGCCCAGCAGGATCGTCTCGGTGAAGGGACCGGCGTATTCGAAGCTGGCTCCGGTCTTGCCCTCGCCGCGGCAGGCGTCGATGAAGGAATGCCAGTGGTTGACATTACCGGGATTGGGCATCTTGTAGTCGGCGAAGTTCTCCTCGGGGAAGAGCTTCGGGGTGCTCCAATGCGGCAGGAGCATTGCCCCCTTCGTGCCGATGAAGATGGAGCCCTGGCTGGGAAGATTGACTTTCTTCTTGGACGGCAGGAGATCCGGCGAGGGATGGTGTCCCTTCTTGAAGCCGCCGTCGTACCAGGTCATGACCGTTTCCCCATCGGTATAGGGAGTCGCGGGGAAGTTGAAGGCGACCCTGCCGGCGTTGGGCCAGGTTTCATTCTTGGGGGCCTTGCACTCGGCGCGAACGCTGGTCGGCGCGCCGTATTGGATCGAGTTGATCACAGGATCAAAGAGGTGACAGCCCATGTCGCCTAAATTTCCGGTGCCGAAATCCAGCCAGCTCCACCACTCCTGGGGATGGGAGGAGTTGAGACCCCAGGGGCGCTCGGGGGCGACACCGACCCAGAGATCCCAGTGGATGTGCTTGGGTGGAGTCTGGGGTTTCGGGCGGCCGCCGTTACTCCAGGCCCGGTCGGCCCAGGTGTGCACCGCGCGAACCTTGCCGATGGCTCCGCTTCGGATGACCTCGACGCCGGTGCGGTAGGCGACGTGGGAGTGGATCTGGATGCCCATCTGGGTGACCACCCCGGCCTTCTTCGCCGCCAGGCGTATCTTGCGGGCCTCGTCGATCTCGTGACAGAGAGGTTTCTGGCAGTAGACGTTCTTGCCATGGTTGAGGGCGGTCATCGTGATCGGCGCGTGCATGTGGTCGGGCACGGTCACGTGACAGGAGTCGATGTTCTTATGTTCCTTGTCGAAGAGCTTGCGGAAATCGTTGAAGCGCGCGGCCTTCGGGTACTTCTTGGCGACCGAGCCTAGATGTCCATCATCGATGTCGCAGAGAGCGACAATTTCCGAGTGCGGACTGCTGGCGAGCATACGAAGGTCGTAGCCGCCCATGCCGGTGACGCCGCAGGCCGCGTGTCGGACCTTGGTATTGGCCGGGTAGGCCCCGGCGATTGAGATGGCTCCGGCGGGAAGAACGATTCCTGCCGCCGCGCTCTTGAGGAAGCTCCGACGTGTCGATGGGTTTCTCATGGTCTCGAACTCTCCGATTCTAAAGTGCTTTTTACTTCTGCCAAGGGAACGGTTGCTCCCAGCATGATTTCTACTCGCTCATGGTATGGCATGGTAAGGCAATCGACAAGATGCCTTCGCATACCTTAGGGGCATTCAGCGTCTTGAAGATTTGGACGCTTTAGCGCACAATCGATTCACGTTTTTCCCGCTGAAATAACGAGGTTGTCCCGGGGTCCGGCCGTGTGCTTGCCCGGCCGCTTCTTTTACGAGAGGAATCAATATGCGCTCGACTCGTTTCCTTTTTTCTTCATTGGCTGTGGTCATGCTTACAGTCGCGGTTTGGGCTATTGAGCCCGAGCCGGTAAAATTCGACACCAGCCGTTTTGTCCCGGTCGATACCAGTCGCCTGCTGGGCTCGCCGGACCCGCTTCCGCCCCTGGTCGTCGAGAAGGCCTTTCCCAACCTCAGCTTCATCCGTCCCGTAGCGCTGACAAATGCCGGCGATGGATCCGGGCGGCTCTTCGTGCTGGACCAGCCGGGGCTGGTCAATGTCTTCCCCGAAGACAACGACGTCAAGAAGGCCGAGGTCTTCCTCGACGTCCGCAAGAAAGCCTTCACCAAGCATCCCGAGGATGGTCTGCTCGGTCTCGCCTTCCATCCGGACTACAGGGACAACGGGATCTTCTTCACCTACTACACCGCCGCGTCCAAGCCCTACGGGAAGTCGGTGATCTCGCGCTGGAAGGGGTCCTCAGATCCGAACAAGGCGGATGCCGGCTCCGAGGTGGTCCTCTTCGAGGTGCCGCAGCCCTACGGCAACCACAACGCCGGCAGCATCGAGTTCGGACCCGATGGAATGCTCTACATTCCCTTCGGCGATGGGGGAAAACGCGACGATCCGCACACCAACGGACAGAACCTCTCGACCCTCCTTGCGACGGTAGCCAGGATCGATGTCGACAGGAAGGATCCCGGCAAGGAATACGCCATCCCTCCGGACAACCCCTTCACGGGCGAGGCTGGAAAGAAGTTCGGCAAAGGTACCCGCGGCGAGATCTGGGCCTACGGTTTCCGCAATCCCTGGCGCATGGCCTTTGATTCGCTGCCCGGGGATCTCTGGCTTGGGGATGTCGGGCAGGACCTCTGGGAGGAAATCGACATCGTCGCCAGGGGAGGGAATTACGGCTGGAAGCTCCGCGAGGGAAAGCATGCCTTCGCCAAGGGGAAGGGCGCCAGCACCACAGGACAGCCATTTATCGAGCCGGTCCTCGATTACAAGAGAGAA
>JAKUSY010000363.1 GCA_022451445.1 Planctomycetota bacterium | reverse complement strand
CCGTCAACAACCTGGTACTTTCTCGGGTGAATCGCGCAGGTGTAAACGATGAAGGCGGTGATGCCCACATCGGAGGCGTCCTTGACGCGTGACTCGCTTCCGAAGGGACCATAGCCCCCATCGGCGTTCTGGTTCTTTGCCAGGAATTTCACGCCCTTATCAAGCGCATCCTTGATCGGATCGGCGAAACAGACGGAGCCGGCCAAAAGAAACAGAGGAATCAACGTAACGGTAAGTATTTTTCTCATGGGCAGTTAATGGTCCTGTTTGTTCACTGGCGGAAGATGACCGCCCGTAGATTTTAAGGCCTCGATTCGGTCCCGGTCAAGCAAAGCGCTTCAGCCGGGATGACTCCTTATAGCATGAGGTCTCCGAAGACTCCTGCCAGAAGTCAGCAGGCTATTATCGGTACAATCCCGGCAATCACATTGGTTCACCCCACGGTACTGTTATACGATATCCGCAGGTACTGGCATAATTCAGCTTTAACAGATCCCCGCAAGGCCCGCAAAGGACCGCCGACAGGCCGTCCACAAGACGAATACCCCGGAATGTTTTCACTCCTCGAATTCAGGCCCGCTCACTTCCTCTGGCTGCTGGCCATCTCACTGGCTGGAGCGTCCTCGAGCCTCAACGCCCAGGAAGAGGGCAAGACGAAGCCTGCCGCTGACAAGGCCGCGGCAGAGGCTCCTCAGCCTGTTTTCTTTCTCAGGGATGGGAGCAGGATAACCGGCCTGCCCGACTTCGATTCCCTGCAGGTGAAAACGAGGTACGGCACCCTGAATGTCCCATCCACCGACCTCGTTCGCCTGCGGCTCACCCCGAGAACCGGGAACGAGTCCCGCGAGCTCATCGAGGCGGAAATTCTGCGGCTGGGTGGAGCCGATTTCGATGAGAGGGAAGCCGCCATGGACGCGCTGCGCAAGCTCGGCACACCGGCCCTGCCGTTCCTCAATAAGCTGGCGACTTCGGACGACGAAGAGCTTCGCAATCGCAGCTTGCTCCTCATAGGTGAAATCAGGTCCAGGATAAAAGAGGCCAATAAGCATGGCGATGAATTCCCGGCCCTCGTTGGAGGCGCGGATGAAATCATCACCCGGCGTTTCAAGATACGGGGAGCTATAGAGGAGACCAGCTTCAGTGTCAAGAGCCGCTACGGCACCCTCGCCATCAAGGTTGCCGACATCCTGGGGATCGATTTTCGAACCGGCGGCGCGATTCAAGAGACCGTCACCATCGGGAGCAAGCATATGGTTCCCGCCAAGTGGAACAACACCAAGCTGTTCATCTCCGCTGGTATAACGCTGCGAATCAAGGCGTCTGGAAGCCTGTTTGTCCAGAACTACAACCTCAACAGCGGCCCGCAGGGCACGACCCGCTATTCCGGCACCACCTACAAGAACTTCCCGATGCTGTCGCTGGTGGGCAAGATCGGTCGAAACGGAACCCCGTTCTTAATCGGCGCGAACTACAAGGCCCAGGCCAGGACTGGAGGCACGCTCCAGCTCGGCGTGGTTCCCTTCCGGACGAATTACAAGGCCACCGGGACCTACAAGGTCCGCATCAGCACCGGCGACTGAGCCTCCTCCGCTCTCCCACCACCCCGTGCCTGGAGACCCCCGCTCCCTACTCGCAGGGTATGACGCAGTCGAGGGCATCCTCTGTAGGATCCCGACCGAAGATAAAGGGACCGGGAGCGGGCGGGATCGGTCCCCCGCGGAAGAGCCACTGCAGAAGGTATACCGCATCCCCGATGTCAAGCACCCCATCATCGTTTCCATCACAGGCATCCTCGCAGGCCGGCACGAAATCAAACTCCTCCACCAGGATGGTGGCCATGACGACCGAGATCGGATCGCTGATATTTACCCTGTTGTCGGAATTGCAATCGCCCCTCTGAAAAAGGGTCGCCGCGTTGATGAAGACCTGGCTGTCGACCGTCTGGGCGCTGAGAGACTGGTTCGCCGCGGAGTAGATATTCTGCAGGGGAACCCGTCCCCTGACATTGACGCCATCGCAGAATTCGATCGGAAGCTCGTCGCCGCAGCGAACCCTGGAGTCGACCTCGAACTGGACGCTGCCCACCATCAGGGGCTGGGTGGTCGGCGGCAGTGTGTCACCCCTGAACGGCGGCATGGTCTCGACCAGCATCGCCAGCAGCATCTCGCAGCCGTCTCCATCGGCAGGATCGTTGTCGCACTGGAATTCGACAAAGTCGGCCGAAACCACGGAGGTGATCGCCTCAGGCGGGATCCTGAAAGACTCCTCGACGCAGCTCAGCCTGCAGTCGTAGCAGAAGACCATGGAAAAGCCCTGGAGATGATCGCTTTGCTCCGGTCCCGGAATCCCATCCTCGGGTGAATTGTAGTAGAAGAATACCTCTACCCTCTCATTGGGGAAGCCCCTGATCGAAAGAGGAGAGCCTCCCTCCCCTCGCTGGTTGGAGCCCACGAAGAAAGATGCTCCTCCTCCCTGGGGACCGACCTGCGCATGGGAAACCGTCGTCGCCACAAGCACGATGACGGCGAATACGGCAATGCCCCGGGAGGCTAATGCATACACTGTATTCAGGAAACAGGGAATAATACCCGATCTCCTCGATGCGCTCTGTGTAGCTTCGATTCTCTTCATATTCACGGTATTCATGAGTCTTGCCCATGAGAGCCTCGGGCGAGGCCGATTCCGGCAACAGAGAGTAACTGCCTATGGGCCGGAATTGAAAAAGTGCAAGGAAACTTGAAATCCACCTTGCTCAAACACAATAGCGATTCTACAGCTTGCAAAGCCCAGCTAATGGCGCCATCCCCAAAATTCACGCTAACTCTATCCTATATAGTTACGATGCAAGGAGTTGCGAAAATAAAAAAACCTAAAAAACGGGAAACTCCTTGCATGATATTGAGCTTCAGATAGGTTTTTTTCGTTATGGAAAACGTACAGGAAGTAACTGATAGCTCCCCTGGGAGTGAAAGCCCGCTTTCCCCTGCCAGGGTGGCAGCGGCTTTGTTCCTTCTTTCCACCGCGACGGTGCTCTTTACGCTGGCCATCTTCAAGCTCCTCAGCTTCTTCATCATGCCATCGCTGTTCTTCGATCTGCTCTTCGTGGGCTTCCCGATCGGGGCCTTTATCGGCGTACGTTTTTTCAAGATCCAGCTCAGCTCCTTCCGCAAGACCCTCTGGCTCGTGCAGCTGGTGATGATCCTCTCTGTCGCCGCCGCCCTGTCCTGTAAACATTTCGACTACCTCCGGGCGCATCTCTTCGAGGTAAACCTCTTCAAGCTGCTCGGCCAGATGGCTACCTTCACGGGACTCTTCGTACCGTTTTTCTGCGCCTACGGCCTGAGCGAATACCTCGGCTACCAGGTCGGCCGCGAACGCCTGCGCGGCAGGATGCCACTTGTCTACGGGCTCTATCTCTTCGGCGCGGCCTTCGCGTACATCTTCATCCAATTCGCGCTTCCAGCCCTCGGGGTCGCCCGCATCATCTGCATGTCCATCTTCCTGGTAGCCCTCGCCTCGAGCCTCATCGCGGGCCGAGGTCCGTCCCGAAAGTTCCTCGCCATCGAATCGGCGCTCCTCTTGTGCGCGGCGTTGATCCCCTACAGCCCGGTAGAGGAGGGATTCCTGCGTCTCTACAAGGGCGACAGCCCCCAGTCGACCGCCGCCTACAGGGCCAGGGGATTCAGCTTCGCCTTCCAGCAATGGGGTGACTACAGCCTCACCGAGATCATGGAAAACAAGGCCTACACGCCGGAAGGCGGCGGCCCGAAATTCACCGGCTTCTACAACGACCTGATGCAGTGGGAGTTTTCCCCACGCTACGGCTTTACCGAGCGGTCCCTCGGGATGGTGCCGATCAACCAGGCGCCCGGGGGAGGAAGCATCGCCATCATCGGCGCGGGCGGAGGGCGCCAGGTCCGCTGGGCCCGGCAGCCGCGCTTCAACTTCAGCGAGATCGTCGCGATCGAGCTCGAGCCCGCCGTCTTCAAGGCCGTGCGGGGCGAAGAGCTGAGGACGAAATTCGCCGACGTCTACGAGGGAGA
>JAKUSY010000362.1 GCA_022451445.1 Planctomycetota bacterium | reverse complement strand
GACCGTCATCAGTCCGTATAAAACCAGGAGCTTCAGGGGATCCCCCCTGGAGGCCTTCGTCAGCCGAATCGCAATCCAGGTGAAGAGCCCGGTGCGGGAGGTGACATCGACAAAGAGGCTCGAGCCAAGGATGATGGCGATGACCCCCCAGTCGATGGCGGAAATATAGCCGGGCAAATCGATCTCATGCCCCCCGACAAGGATGGGACCGAAGGGAAGCAGGTCAAAAAAAGCTCCTAGCAGCAGGCAAACAATCGCGAAGAAGCAGGCGATGACGGATTTCTTGGCGTGGAGCTTCTCCTCGAGCGCCAGGCAGAGAACCATCGCGCCGAGAATGGACGCGAAGAGCAGCGTCACCCAGGAGGGAACCTCCGCCCCGCCCGCCGGGTGCGCCTCGGAAATCCAGCCCAGGTAAACAGGCACCAGCACCACCTTCCCGTCAGAGAAGCAACAAGGGAATATCGCTCAGCTCGACAGCCAGCGTGTAGGCCAGGCCATGCATCGCGAGCTGGTCGACCTCCCGGGTATTCATGACCAGGAGGTCTATTTCACCGGCAACGACGAGCTGCCTGTAATCCTCAACGTGCATGCCGAGCTCGACCGCTTCGATAACCTCCACCTCGAGCCCTTGCTCGGCCACGACCGCCCTGCAGGATTGGATGTAATCCTCAGCTTCCTTGAGAATCCGAAAGAGCAGATTCTCCCGTACCGCGGCGCTGTCGACGCTGGGAATCTTCTCGATAGCGGCCATGTAGCGCTCAAACACCTGCTCATCTTCAATATTGCTCAGATGCAGGGTCCCACTGGCTGGAGTGAAGAACAGGGCCGCATTCACCAGGCGACTGTCTCCGGCCAGGTGGTCGGTCATCGCCATGACCCGGGAACAGTCATCTTCATCCGCCGAGAGCGCCGCCGCGGAACCAGGATGGGGGAAAACAAGGACCGGGATGTTGACGGTCTGGGTCAGCACCTCGACATAGGAGCCGAGGCTGTGGCCCCAGCGCCAGCAGTCGGAATGAAGACCGCGATAGGTACAGATCAGCTCCGGCTTGTCCCTGTCGATGATCTTGAGGCACTCCTCTATACTCCCGAACTCATCGCCCCTAACCACCTGCAGGGGCGGCATCCCCTCCTCCCCCGAGGCGTCGAGGTATTTACGGACGAGAGAGCTGAAGCTCTCCGCCCCATCCCCATCAAGATCGGTCAACGCCAGGGCGGAACCTACCGCGAAGGGCTCATAGCGAAATACCGGCTTGTCCGCCGATTTGAATACGCTCTCGAACTGGTCGATCCTGGTCATTAAATCAGCTCCTCAGCCAGGCAGCGCTTGCACGCGGAGAACATAGCACGCCGGCGCTTGCGGAGGGAATTTTTTCTTCTCTGCGGCGCGCGGGAAGCTAAGGTAGCAGACTGTTTCGACCTGTCCGGGAGCCCCGCAAAACTCATGAGTCCTGATTTGATCAACGAGCACTCCAACGAAAAACTGCTCGATCTCCTCTACTGGATGATGCTGACCCGGGGCGTCGATGACCGCTCTGAAGCGCTCTTCAAGCAGGGCCGCTTCCCCGGAAGCATCTTCTCCCAGGATGGGCACGAGGCGATCTCCGTGGGCTCCTCGATCGTGCTCGAGGAGGGGGATGCCATCGCCCCCATGCACCGGGATCTCGGCTCCTACCTGGTGCGGGGAATGTCGCCGGGCAGGATCTTCGCCCAGGCGATGGGCCGAACGGGAGGGCCGAGCCGGGGGAGAGACGTCAACACCCACGGCCTCGGCGATCTCTCCCTGCGGATCTTCGGCTACGTGAGCCACCTGCCGCAATCGATGGGCGTAGCGCTCGGCGCGGCCTACAGCTTCCTCTACCGGGGAGAGGACCGGGTCGCGATGACCTATTTCGGCGATGGAGCCGCGTCCGAAGGCGGCTGCCACGAAGCTCTCAATCTCGCCGCTGTCCTCGATGCGCCGATCATCTTCATCCTCGAGAACAACCGCTACGCCTTCTCGACTCCGCTCGAAAAACAGTGCAGGATCGAGAATCTCGCCATCCGCGCACAAGGATACGGAATCCCGGGGGTGACCATCGACGGAACCGATATCCTCGCCGTCCTGGATGCCACCCGGGAGGCGGTCGAACGCGCCCGCTCAGGAGCCGGCCCCTCGCTCATCGAGTGCAAGAACCTGCGGCTGAAGGGGCACGCGATCCACGACCCGGCGGACTATGTCCCAGCCGAGTTGATGGAATACTGGAAAGCGCGGGATCCCATCGAGCTGTTTCGGGAGCGCCTCGAAAAAAACGGCGTCCTCGATGAAACAACGCTCTCCTCCCTGCGGTCCAGGGTCGAGAACGAGATCGAGGAAGGGGTCCGGTGGGCCGAGAACAGCCCGTGGCCCGAACCCGGGACGCTGGAGGAGGACGTTTTCGCCTGATGCCCGTATTGAACTATCTTGAATCGATCAACCAGGCCCTCCACCAGGAAATGGAGCGGGACGAGAGCGTCTTCGTGCTCGGCGAAGACGTCGGCGAGTTTGGCGGAGCCTTCAAGGCGACCGCCGGGCTGTGGGAAAGGTTCGGCGGGCGGCGGGTTGTCGATACCCCCATGTGCGAGTGGGCCTTCATCGGGCTGGCCAACGGGGCCGCCATGATGGGCCTGAAACCCGTGGTGGAGATCCAGTTCGCCGACTTCATCTCCACGGGCTTTGACCCCATCGTACAGTACACAGCCACCACCCACTACCGATGGGGAGCGAAGATCCCGCTGGTGATCCGAGCGCCCTGGGGCGGAGGTTCCTGCGCGGGTCCTTTTCACTCCCAGTGCAAAGAGGCCTGGTTCACCCATTGTCCCGGCCTCAAGGTCGTGATCCCTTCCACGCCCCATGATGCCAAGGGGCTCCTGATCGCGGCGATCCGGGATCCGAACCCGGTGATCTTTTTCGAGCCCAAGCATCTCTACCGAAGGGAAAAGAGCGAGGTTCCGGAGACGCCCTACACCGTAGCGATCGGCGAGGCGGCGATCCGGCGGGAAGGAGACGACCTGAGCATCATCACCTATGGAGCCATGGTCACCGAGGCCCTCGATGCGGCCGAAACACTCTCCGGGGAGGATGCGAGCTGTGAAGTCATCGACCTGCGGACCCTGGTTCCGCTCGACAAGGAGACGATACTCGCCTCGGTTCGCAAGACCTCCCGGGCGCTCATCGTGCACGAGGCAGTCAGGACCGGAGGCTTCGGAGCGGAGGTGGCCGCGCTCATCGCAGAGGAGGCCTTCGCCGCGCTTGACGCGCCGCCGGCCCGGTTGACCGCCCCGGACACGCCGGTGCCCCACAGCCCGCCGCTGGAGAAAGCGTTCCGCCCCAACGCAGAAAAAATAGCCGCCCGCGCCCGTGAGCTCCTGGCCTATTGAGCGGCACCGGAGCTCAATAGGCAATCTCCAGCTTCCTCCACAGCTCCAGGCCCTTCTTCCCGGGATCGATGACGCGCTCCACCCTCAGCCAGACGCTCTTGCCGCCAAAGCGTGAAAGGTCGACTTCAAGATCGGTCCATCTCATGGGGCCGAAAAGCTCCGGGGGCAATCCCTGGGGGGGCGTCCTGGAGACAATCCCGACCTTGTCGTAGTAGGCCGTCCCGTCGACCTGGACAAAGGCCATCTCCGAGAGCGCGGCCCCCTGTTCGATTCCCAGGTCAGCGACGCTCACCTGCAACCGCACCCATCTCCCCGCCGGAGGAAGATCTCCCAGCCGCCGGGGCGTTGGCGCCGGCGGCGGCTCTCCGAAGGCCTGCAGGTCTCCCCAGGCCACTGTGTGTTCGAGTTTTCCGGGACGGTCCGCTCTCCCGAATTTCAACTGGATCGCCCTGGGAGGGTCCTTCGGATCGAGCCAGACATGCGCAAAGAGCGCAGCTCCGCCGGCACTGATCAGCTTGTAGCTGGAATTCCTGAACAGCTTCCGCTGGATCCCCTTGCCGCTAACCATCAGGGAGCGCTCTCCGGAGTGCACTGGATCCGGTTTTCGCGCCCAGACCCAGCCGCCTTCTTCCTTCGCTCCCTGGGG
>JAKUSY010000361.1 GCA_022451445.1 Planctomycetota bacterium | reverse complement strand
GCGGAGCTCGAGAAGGTCGAGGCAAATCTCGGCACCCTCGACTAAGCGTTCTTGCTTGCCGGGGTTCTTTGCGTCTAACCTGAAAGCTCGTTATTTCTCCCGGAGAACATCCGGCAAGAGGCTTCATCCGGACTGGTTGCGAGGAAACGAACTCTTGGTAGCGGCTTTCAAGACGGCGAGCTCAAAGGCGGCGGTGTTTTTCATTCTCCCGGCCCTGTTTTTTTTCTGCGGGGGAGGAGACCTTCTCGCCGGTCCCAGCCCCCCCGGTGCCCGCTCAGGGGGCTACAGGGCGGTCCTGTCCAATGGCCGGGTTCTCCAGGGGACCCAGGTTTCCGGCTGGGGACGGGTCGGCTCGCGGCCGGCCCTCGCTGGGGTCTGGCTGTTC
Organism: Planctomycetota bacterium; assembly: GCA_022451445.1. GTDB lineage: Bacteria > Planctomycetota > UBA8108 > UBA8108 > UBA8108 > UBA8108. Next base: position 3,683 of record JAKUSY010000361.1, on the reverse strand, counting down.
GATCCGGCCAACCCCGTTTCCTGGATCAGGAATGAAGGGATCGCGTTCGTTCCCCGTGGCGGCTCCTATGTGGAGTTCGCCGGTGGAGACCGCCTTCCCTGTAAATTCATCGGCTACAGGTCCGGTCTCGAAAACCCCCTGGCCCCCCAATTGTCCCACCTGCTGGTGGAGCCCACCTTTGACGCCCACAAGCCCCGAAGCGTCGGCACCAGGCAGGTGCGTGTTCTTACCCGCTGGCTCAGGAGGATAGTCCTGGCGCCGCGCTCGAGACCGCCGCTCAGCCCCGGGACCATCTTCTTCGCTGACGGCAGCAGCGCTGGTTTCCGTGCCCTGCGCTGGAGCAGGAGCGGGGTGCGATTGCTGCTTGAATCGGAGATCACGACGGTCTCTTTCTCCAAGATAGCCGAGATCCATCCGCTGCCCATCGATCCATGGGATGCTTACTTTGAGCAGGTGGGGGTTCTCCTGCCTGGACTTTCCGGGCGGCTGATGCGGATCGAGACGGCCGACGGGGTGGTGCTGACAGCGTCCGATGAGAGGTTCCGGGAGGGCCAGATCGGCAACCCGGGCAATCCCCGGGACTGGTGGCATGTATTCCAGCCGGCCTGGAGCCTGGATGCTCTCTGGCTCCGGTATTCCTCGGTGAAATCACGAAGCTACAATCGGCCCGATGAGGTTTTCCTCTCTTCGTTTCTTCCCGTCCGGGTGAGAGAGAAAAAGATGCTCGGAGGCGGGGGGCGCTGGCTGGAGGATCGATCCGTTCTCGGCAGCTCACTGTCGAGCGGCGGGGTGGAGTCGGTGCGGGGGTTCGGAGTCCGGGCCTTCTGCGAAATGGAGTTCGACCTCTCCGATTGCGTGGATGCTTTTCAAACCGGCGTGGGGCTCGACAGGCGCGCCGCCGGGGGCGGCTGCGCATCGGCGAGCGTATTGCTGCGGGAGTATCCATCCCTGGAGGAAACGAAGCTCTACCAGAGCGAGGTCCTGGTAGGATCTGCCCGGCTGCTTGACAGCGGCCGGATCAACCTGCGGAGCGCGTCCCGGGGGAGCGAGGCCAGGCTGGTTCTGCTGGCGGACCCCGAGCTGGAGGGAACCCCAGCCGGGGCGGATCCCCTGGATGTCAGGGACTTCATAGATTGGATCGAGCCCCGGCTGAGCCTCGATCCGGCCAGGCTCCGGCGCGAGGTTTCGCGGCGCACCGGGATGTTTATCTCCTCGTTGAGGGGCTGGTCCCGGCCGCCGGGCTCGGCAGCGGGGCTTCCCCTCATCAACCTCTGGGATGAAACGAATCCCCGGCGGCCGGAAGTTCGTCCACAGCTCGCGGTCTCTCCCGGTGGCTTGAGATTGCGCCGCCGCCTCGAGCCATCAGCCGACAGCCGCTACCTGGGCATCTGCGCCAGGCTCCTGCCGGGAGTGAGTGACACTTGCCAGCTCAGGCTGCTTATTGACGGAGTCGAGCGAACGAGGTTCGCCATACCAGTCTATACCCCGCCTGCGCCGCCGCCCGCGCTGCCGCCCGCAGCGACGGGGGGGCTGGTTTTTGACCTCTCGCCTTTCATGGGCTCGGAGATCGAGATCGAGCTCCAGTTCCTGGCTCCCAGGAAGTCTACCCCCCTGGAGCTCAGCTGCATCTCCTTCAGCCCACGGCGTCCGGGGCTGAAGAGCCTCTATGATGAGGATTCTTCCTTCAGCGCAGGGCTTACCGATGGGGATGGCTTTGCTCGTGCGGAATGGAGAGACAGCTACAGTGGCAGTTCCAGCCTGCTGGTCTCCGGCGGCAGCAGGGAGAGCGTCATGCTTGACGGTATGGACATACCCATCCGGCGCTTTCCGACCTTCGGAGAGTACCGTTGGCTTCGATTCGCCTGGAAGAAAAGAGGCGGCGCGGGGATCTCCCTGCAGGTGGCGCACGATCTGTTGTTCGGCCCGGAGCCCGGCAGGCGCACGCCGAGCTTCAGGTACTACCAGGGATACTCCAAGAAGGGAGAGGAGCCCTTTGGAGGGGCTTTCACGCATCTGCACCCTAACGTCCCAGGGCACTGGGTCCTGCACACAGTCGACCTGTTCACCCATTTTGGCGAATTCAACCTGACGGGTCTCGGCTTCGATTGCCCTGATGGCGAGTACGCTCTCTTCGATCACATCTGGCTCGCCCGCACTCCGTCCGATTTTGAAGGCGGGCGCCTCTCGAGAACCAGCCCGCGGAACGGGAAGGCCTGGAGAGGGGCGATGGCTCGCAGGGTCGAGGATGCCGATGCCGTTACCGTGGAAGAGAAGCGGAAGGTGGTAGGGGTGGTCGCTCCAGGTTTTGAGATGTCCGGGGGGGGTGGCTTATTTGGGGAGGGGGTTAATTTTTTCCAGAGCTACAGGGGCCGCCCCGGTGTGCTGAGAACCCATCCCGGCTCCCCCGTCGATGCGGTAACCCTGGCGCGTAAGTTCGCGGCAGGGGATGCGTTTCCAGAGAGAATGAGGCTCTCGGTCGGCCATGACTACAGGGGCGACTGGCGGCTCCAGGTTCTTGCAAACGGTAGTCTCCTGGTTGATATGCTGATTGGCTCGCAGGTGAGCGCCGATGGTTGGGTTGATCTCGATCTCGATCTGAGCGCTTTCAAGGGAGAGGCCCTGGAGCTCCAGGTCCTCAACATGGCGAATGACTGGTCCTATGAATATGCCTATTGGTGGCTTGTGTCCCTGGAGGAGTGATGAGGTGACTTTCAGAGCTCGCACTTGCGGTGGGATAGCCTGAATGGATAGTTTATGGTGCGTTGAGCCGGGACTTTGCATCGGTTCGCGGTCCACGGAGGTGTGGATTGGCCGCGGGAAAGATCCTGAAAAACCCAATTGGAACTGAGACGGAGATGGCGGCAAAAACTGTGAGCGCGAAAAAAGAGAGAGAAAAAAAAGACCTCGAATCGGCGAGGGAAGGTGATGCCGGGGCTTTCGCCCGGCTCGTTCGATCTTACGAGACCCGTCTCTTCGCCTATATGAGCGTTCGCCTGGCCGATCCCTCGGCGGCTGAACAGCTTGTTACCGATGTCTTCCGCCGGATCCATCGCGACATGCAGAATTCCGAGGAATTCGGCGAGTTCGAGGAGGAATTGTTCAAGCTGGCCGAGACCGGCCTGGCGCGGTATGCGGGACGCAGCGGCTCGGGCTGGACGGGGGTCTGTCTCAAGCTCGACAAGACGGCAGGCCGGTCGCCTCCCCTCGAAGACGGCGTTCGAAAACGGCTGGCCGCTGCCGTAGAGGGTATGGAGGTAGGTGAGCGGCATGCCCTCGAGCTGCGCTACGGTTCGGGCCTGCCCCTTACCCAGGTGAGCAAAAGGCTCAAGAGAAGCGAGGATGTCGTGAAGGGAATTCTCGCGGGAGCCCTTGGAACCGTGAAGGCCGCCCTGAGAAGCCGCGGGGGAAAAGATGACTGAAAAAGACCTGCTCAAACTATTGGAGGAAAAGCACCCGCTCGAATTCAGCAGGGATGAGACGGCTGAGATGCTCGTCCTCCTCGGCAAATCGAAGAAATTCCGGGCCGCCTTGGCCAGGAAGCTCGAGTTCGAGCAGGGGCTGGCCGAGGCCCTGAGCCGGGTCGTGGTTCCCGTAGATGAGATCATCGCGGATGCCGAGAGCAGGGCGGCCCTGTTCACGAAGATCTCCAATGTCGCTGTGATCGTGGTCCTGATCGGCATTTT
>JAKUSY010000360.1 GCA_022451445.1 Planctomycetota bacterium | reverse complement strand
TTCTCCGCTTTAACCTGCGCCTGGGTTTATAGGGAGCCGCCACGGTGAGCGAAGGAACATCATCCGGCGATAAGGGTGGGCGGGTATATAAATACGTTCCCGCCGGCGGGCCGCGGCTGAAGAAGCTGCTCTACGTGGTACTTGGGCTCTTTTCGCTGCTCTTCCTCAACGGCGCCTACCTGGTGGGGATCACCATAGCCGAATGGTCGCCCGGCGAGGCGATCCAGAACTATTTCTACCTCAACATGTTCCTGGTACACCTGGTTCTCGGGGTGATCCTGATCCTGCCTTTCCTGGTCTTCGGGATCATCCACATCCGCAATTCCCACGACCGCAAGAACCGGATCGCGGTCCGGGTAGGCTATGCGCTCTTCGTCTCCGGAGCGCTGCTTATCCTCAGCGGGGGCCGGTTGACTCGGGGGGAGGGCTTGAGCGCGGTCAAGGAGCCCCTTCTCAGGAACATCGCCTATTGGGCTCATGTGCTGAGCCCGGTGTTCATCATCTGGCTCTTCATTCTCCATCGCCTCGCGGGTCCGAAGATCCAGTGGAGAAAGGGCCTGGTCCTGGCCGCCGTCTCGGCTGTCTTCGCGGTCATCATGATCGTCTGGCAGTACCAGGATCCCCGCAAGTGGAACGAGGAGGGACCGGATTCCGGGACGCAGTACTTTTTCCCCTCCCTGTCGCGAACCGCGACGGGAAATTTTATCCCCGCTGACACCCTGATGATGGACCACTACTGCAAAGAATGTCATGCGGATGCCCACGAGGGCTGGTCTCATGGCGTGCATCGTTTCAGCTCCTTTAACAACCCGGCCTATCTCTTTTCGGTTCGCGAGACTCGCAAGGCGATGATGGAGCGTGACGGTAACGTGCAGGGTTCACGCTTCTGCGCCGGCTGCCATGACCCGGTTCCTTTTTTCAGCGGCGCCTTTGATACGGAGAAGGCCTTCGATGATCCCGAGGATGACCTGCAGGGCCATCGCACAGCGCAGGCGGGAATCACCTGCACGGTGTGCCACGCGATCACCCATCTCAACAGCCCGAGGGGGAACTCCGATTACACCATCGAAGAGCCTATGCACTATCCCTTCGCCTTCAGTGAGAACGGGCTCCTGCGCTGGGTGAACCGGCAGCTGGTGAAGGCGAAGCCCGCCTTCCACAAGATGACCTTCCTCAAGCCCCTGCACAAGACGCCGGAATTCTGCGGCACCTGCCACAAGGTGCATCTGCCCGAGGAACTCAACAAGTACAAGTGGCTCAGGGGGCAGAATCACTACGATGCCTACCATCTCAGCGGCGTTTCGGGGCACGGGGTGACGAGCTTCTACTATCCGCCAAAGGCCCAGCCGAACTGTAACGGCTGCCATATGCCGCTGGAGCGCTCCGATGACTTTGCCGCCGGACACTTCGATTCTTCCGGCGAGCTGAAGATTCACGGTCACCAATTTCCCTCCGCCAATACAGCCATCCCGCATCTTCTCAAGATGCCCCCCAGGGTCAATGACGCGCACAGGAAGTTCCTCGAAGGCGTGATGCGGCTGGATATCTTCGGCATCAAGAAGGGTGGGCGGATCGATGGGGAGCTCACGGCGCCATTGCGCCCGGAGGTGCCCGCGCTCGAGCCGGGCGCCACCTACCTCGTGGAGGTCATCATCCGGACCATGAAGATGGGGCACATCTTCACCCAGGGTACGGCTGACTCCAACGAGATCTGGATGGATATCGACCTCCGGAGCGGAGCAAAGCAGCTTGGAAGAAGCGGCGGCCGGCGCTCAGACGGCGGCGTCGATCCCTGGTCGCACTTCGTGAACGCCTACGTTCTGGACCGCAAGGGGAACCGGATCGACCGCCGCAACGCGCAGGACATCTTCGTCCCCCTCTACAGCCACCAGATTCCACCCGGCGCCGCGGACGTAATTCACTACACCTTCAAGGTCCCCGAAGATGCCAGCGGGACGCTGACCCTCGACGCCCGCCTGCAGTATAGAAAGTGCGACACCATCTATATGCAGTACATCTACGGAAAGGAATACGTCAATGATCTGCCGATCGTCACGCTGGCCGCCGACAGCCTGACCTTTCCGGTCGCCGGAAAGGATGCGAAGGTCGACAACGGACTCTCCGCGATACCCGAGTGGCAACTCTGGAACGACTACGGCATCGGCCTCATTCGCAAGGGCAGCAAGGGTGCCCACAAGGGCGAGCTGCGCCAGGCCGAGGGAGCCTTCAGCGAGGTGGAACGGCTCAAGCGCGCCGATGGGCCGCTCAACCTCGCGCGGGTCTATGTGAAGGAGGGGCGGCTGGAGGAGGCCGTGGCTGCGCTTCGCCGGGCGGCGGCCCACGAGCCGTCGGCGCCGCCCTGGACGGTCAGCTGGTTTACGGGAGTCGTCAACAAGCAGAACGGCCATCTCGACGATGCGATCAAGAATTTTCTGAGTGTCGCGAATACGGAGTTTGAGGGAGCCGCCGAGCGCGGCTTCGATTTCGGGCAGGACTACCGGGTGCTCAACGAGTTGGGCCAGACCTACTTCGAGCGGGCCAAGCAGGAGCGCGGCGATGCGGCCAGGCCGGAGCGCAACCGGCTGCTTGGCGAGGCCGTGACCTGGTTCGAGAAGGTCCTCGCCTGGGACCCGGAGAATCTCACGGCCCACTACAACCTGGCCCTGGTCCATACTCGCCTCGGCAATGAGAAGGTGGCCGCGAAGCACCGTGTCCTGCATCTGAAATACAAGCCGGACGACAATGCCCGCGACAGCGCCGTCGCCGCCCACAGGGCGCGGAACCCGGCGGCCAACCACGCGGCCGAGTCGATCGTGATCTATGATCTCCAGAAACCTGAAAATTACGAGCTTGGCGAGGATCCTGCGGGTCCGGGGAAGCCTAAGTAGTCTCTCGCGGGTAATTCCCGCATCGAAAAATGATGGCTGAAGAGCACGAAAAAGACGAACAGCTTGAAGATGATCTCGTAGCCGGCGATGACACCGTCATCCTCCGGGCGTTGAAGGTGTCGGCCATTGTCCTCGTGGCGATCATCGCGGTCGTCGTTGTGGCCTTTTACATCCTTCGGCCTGAGCAGGTGGAACATGAGGTCGAAGAAAAACCGATCGTGCTTCCGAAGACACAGGACGTGGACGTCAGCGTACCGAAGGTGGCCTTCAGCGACGTGACCGTCGCCGCGGGGATCGACTTCGTTCACGTCAACGGCGCCACCGGCGACAAGCTCCTGCCCGAGACCATGGGGCCGGGCTGCGCCTTCTTTGATTTCGATCAGGACGAGGACGAGGATCTTCTCCTGGTGAACGGTATGCCCTGGCCGGGAGATGCTCCGGGGGAGGAGGTGCCGACCCTGCGGCTCTACGCCAATGACGGGAGGGGATTCTTCAAGGACGTAACCGCCGCCAGCGGCCTGGCCGTCACGGTTTACGGAATGGGCGTTGCCGTGGGTGATTATGATAACGACGGAAAGCCGGATCTTTTCATCACCACGGTCAATGAGAATCGCCTGTTCAGGAATCTCGGCGGCCGGTTTGAGGATGTTACCGCCGTCGCAGCGGTGGCAGGGGGCAATTCTACCTGGAGCAGCAGCGCCGGGTTTTTCGATGCCGACAACGATGGCGACCTCGATCTCTTTGTATGCAATTACATCAACTGGTCGCGAAAGATCGATATCGCCCTCGACTACCGGCTGACCGGCGTCGGGCGCGCCTATGGTCCGCCTACCAATTTCGAGGGGACCCAGCCCTATTTCTATCTCAACAACGGTGACGGCACCTTCACCGAGGCCGCTCTGAAGGCGGGCTTTCACGTGCTCAACAGGGCCACCGGGAAGCCGGTCGCCAAGGCGCTGGCGCTGATCCCTTTCGATTTCAATGGTGATGGGAATATGGATCTCTTTGTCGCCAACGACACGGTGAGAAACTTTCTCTACCAGAACAAGGGGGATGGTACCTTCGAGGAGATCGGCGAGGAGGCGGGGGTGGCCTACGACGGGACCGGCAACTCGACCGGGGCGATGGGGGTCGATGTCGGCTATTTCCGCGATGATGACAGTCTCGGTCTGGGGGTGGTG
>JAKUSY010000036.1:4005-13231 GCA_022451445.1 Planctomycetota bacterium | reverse complement strand
GAGTCGGTCGAGCTCGTTGTCCACGCGGGCAGCCGCGCGCGCGATGATGTCCCGGTTTCCTGGGATCTCGGAGACCGCTACGCCGACTCGAAGAGCTTCTCTCTCTGGCAGGTCGATGGAGAGAAGGAGAAGCCGGTGGCGGTTCAGCTCGATCCGGCCGCCCGTCGCGTGCACTGGTTCGTTAGCGGGATGAAGGCGCTCTGTACCAGGAGCTTCCGGCTCTTTCCCACATCCGAGAGAAAAGCCGGAGCCGGGCTCGGTGAGGGCGTCGGGTGCGTCAACGATGGAAAGAACCTGCTCTTCAGCATCGCCGGGAAAAAAATCTTCAGGTACAACCACGCGGTCGTCAAGCCACCCGGCAAGCCGGACCCGGCCTACGCCCGCGGCGGCTACATCCACCCGGTGTGGACCCCGTCCGGGAAGCCCCTCACCAACGACTTCCCGCCCAACCACAAGCATCACCACGGGATCTGGTTTCCCTGGACGAATACCGTCTTCGAGGGCCGCAAGGTGGACTTCTGGAACAGCGGCAAGAAGCAGGGGAGGATCGAGGTCGTCAAGCTCGATGGCTTCGGTGGCGGTCCGGTCTTCGGTTGGTTCAGCGTTCGTCACCGGTTCCTCGACCTGACGGCTCCGGGAGGCGCCAAGCCCGCCCTCGAGGAGATCTGGAAGGTCAGGGTCTACGCCATAGGCGATCATTTCCTCTTCGATCTCGATTCGACGCAGAGGTGCTCCGGCCAGAGCCCCCTGGAGCTCAAGCAGTACCGCTACGGCGGGCTTGGCTTCCGCGGCTCACACGAGTGGGAGGGCCCCAGGGCCTTCTATCTGACCAGCGAAGGTAAGACCCGCAAGGACGGCCACCACACCGCGGCGCGCTGGTGCGAGATCTACGGCAAGCTCGAGGGCGCCATGGCGGGTATCTCGATCCTCTGCCATCCGAAGAATTTCAGGGCGCCGCAGAATATGCGCATCCATCCCAGCGAGCCGTTTTTCAATTACGCGCCCTGCCAGAACGGTGATTTCAGTATCAGGCCGGGGAAGGATTACGTCTCCTGCTACCGTTTCTACGTGCACGATGGCGGGGCCGATGCGGCGGTCTCAGACCGTCTGTGGACCGATTACGCCGTGGCTCCAAAGATCGAGCTGGGAAAAGACTGAGAGAATTCAACCGGTTTACGATTTTCCAGGGATCGGTGGTACTTCCACTGAAAATGCGCAAAATAGCGCTCGAAAACGGAATCTTTGAGAGGCTGCTGAAAAATGAAAACGACTTGTATTCAGCTCGGGCTGGTCGTGGGCGTCGCGCTCGTATTTGGGGGAATCTACAACCTCGCTACCAGCTCCGCCGACAACCATCTCGCGCTCAGTGTCCCCGATGGAAGCTATAAAAACGCTCTGAATTGTCCCAAGCCTTCCGAGCCGGGTGAAAAATCCCCACCGGCTGATCCTGCAGTGGCCGGAACGCCGGAGAAGGTGATCCCCGCACCCGGGACTCCGGACCCGGTAAAGCCACCTGTTGCTGAGCCGGCCGGGAATCCGCCCTCAAATCCTCCGGAAGAGAATCCGCCCGAGCCTGCCGCAGTGGAGGAAAAGACACCCCGCATCCTGATTGCTGAGGCCTTCGACGAATGGGAGGCCGGGACTCTCTTCATCGATGCGCGTCGAACAAAGAACTATGTCGCGGGACACATTCCCGGGGCCATCTCCATCTCTCCCTGGGAGAAAGGCCGCTTGGAGAAGGTCGCGCACCTGGCCGGAGAGGAGCCGCACGAGGCCCCGGTGGTCATCTACTGCACCCGCAGCAAGGACTGCGAGGATTCCGAGATGATCGCCTCCGATCTGGAAAAGTTCGAGTTTTCCAACGTCATGGTCTTCCAGGGCGGCTTCCCGGTCTGGCAGGAGCAGGAAAAACCCATAGCCGAGGGCGAGGAGCCGGGGCAGAGGCCGGGGCAATGAAGGGAAAGCTTTTCCACCCGAAGCTCCAACTCCTGGTGCGCATCGTGCTCGGCGGTATCCTCGTTTACGCCTCCTGGCACAAGATCGCCGACCCGCCGGACTTCGCCAAGATCATCTACAATTACCACCTCTTCCCGGAGGGCTCCATTCACATGCTGGCGGTATTCGTCCCCTGGCTCGAGCTGATCGCGGGGCTTGCCCTGATCAGCGGCATTGGCCTGCGAGGTGGAGCCCTCATGGCTGCCATCTTCTTCTCTTTTTTCATAGTGGCGCTCAGCTACAACCTGGCCCGGGAGTGTCCGACCATCTGCGGCTGCTTCGATACCCACGCTAGCGGCCGGGATCTTACGCCCGATGAAAAATATGCCAAGATGGGCAGGGAGATCGCCCTCGACTGCTGCCTGGTCGTCGCGGCCCTCTACGTCCTCTGCGGCACGCTCGGCTGCTGCGGCGCCCGGTCCTGCGACGGTGGCGATGAAGTCACCGACAAGGCCGAGGAACCCGCCGCCTGAAATCCCGCCGTGCTTCCTCGGTTTTACTCAGGGGGGTTCAATCCCGCCAGGTCCTCGGTGATGAACAGTCCATCCTTGCGGATCAATTCTCCGTCGAACCAGATCTCCCCGCCGCCGTACTCCGGACGTTGAATAGTGACGAGATCCCAGTGCACCTCCGAGCGGTTGGTGTTGTCGGCATCGTCGTAGGCGTTGCCGGGGGTGAAGTGGAAGGAGCCGGCGATCTTCTCATCGAAGAGGATGTCCATCATCGGCTCGAGCACCTTCGGGTTGAAGCCGATCGCGAACTCGCCGATGTAGCGCGCGCCCTCGTCGCTGTCGAGGATCGAATCGATCTTCTCGGTATGGTTGGCAGAGGCCTTGACGATCTTTCCCGCGCTGAATTCGAGGACGATGTTGTCGAAGACGGTCCCCTGGTAGAGGCTCGGGGTGTTGACGCTGAGGGTGCCCTCCACGGAATCCTTCACCGGAGCGGTGAATACCTCTCCATCGGGGATGTTGTACTCTCCGGCGCAGCCGACAGCCGGTATATCCTTGATCGAGAACCTCAGGTCGGTTCCCGGTCCCGTGATATGGACGTCGCCGGCGTTCGTCATCCTCTCCTCCAGCGGCTTCATCTGCTCGGCCATGGCGGCGTAGTCGACGGTGCAGACGTCGAAGTAGAAGTCCTCGAAGCTCTCCGTGCTCATATGGGCCTGCTGGGCCATCCCGGCCGAGGGCCATCTCAGGACGACCCACTTCGTGTTCGGCACCCTGACCTCGAGGTGGACCGGCTTCAGGATGTGCTTCTGGTAGAGCTTCATCTTTTCCTGCGGCACATCGGCCAGCTCGGTTGAGTTGTGGGTGCCGCGCAGGCCGATGTAGCACTGGGCCTCCTCCATCATCTGGCGCTCGTGTTTTCCGATGTAGGCGAGCTGTTCATCCTCGGCGTTCATATAGAGCTCCCTGAGCACGCGGTTCTGGCGGGTATGGCACAAGGCGTGGCCGCCGGCCTCGTGGATCCGGCGAAGGAGCAGGGCCGTGAACTCCTCGGGGATGTCGAAGGTCTCGACGATGACCTTCTCGCCCGCCTGGATCTTGCAGGAATGGTCGACGATCACGTCGGCGAGCTGTTTGTACCGGGGATCTTGCATTTCAGGACTCCTTTCAGTTTTCTGTTTTCGGACCCGGGAAAAGCTGGCCGGTAAGATCGCTCTTGTGGGCCTCGCCGGGGATCTCCTGTACGTAGCGTGGAACGGCGTAGCCCGGCAGCCTGCGGCGCAGCGCCGCGATGAGCTCGAGGCCCCTTCGCACCGGTACGTGAAAGTGTCGCGAGCCCGAGACCGGGTCAAGCTGGTGGAGGTAGTAAGGTATCGCTCCAAGGTCGATCAGACGCTCGGACAATTCCGCGAGCGCGTCTTCAGCATCGTTGACTCCCCTCAGCAGCACGGCCTGGTTGAGGACCGGGATCCCCGCGTTGATGAACCTGCGGAGGGCAGCCCCGGTCGCCGCGTCGAGCTCGGCGGGATGGTTGGTGTGCACCACCACGATCGGGGTGAGGCGTGATGTTCTCAGGGTTCTGAGCAGCCGATCGGTCACCCTCCGGGGGATGACGATGGGAAGCCGGCTGTGAATCCTGAGGCGCCGCAGGTGGGGGATCCGATCGAGTCTTTCCACCAGGCGTGAGAGCGCTCCATCGGTGAGAACCAGCGGGTCTCCGCCGCTGAGTATGATCTCACGGATGCTCTCATCTGCCTCCAGCATCCTGAAGGCGGGCTCCCAGGCCTTCATCCCCACGGGTGTTTCTCCGTAGGGATACTCGCGCCGAAAGCAGTACCTGCAGTTTACGGCGCAGGCGCCGGCGGCGATCAGGAGGGCCCGGCCGTCGTATTTTTTCAGGAGACCGGGGGCGCGGAGGAACTCCTTCTCTTCGAGTGGATCGCTCCGCCCGCCGGGGGCCTCTTCCAGCTCCGGGCCCAGGGGCAGCACCTGGCGAAGGAGGGGATCGGCCGGGTCGCCGGGCCGCATTCTCTCGATAAACTCTCTTGGAACGACCAGGGGGAAAAGCTCCGCCGCCTTCCGCGTCTCCTCGAGCAGGCTTTCATCGAGCCGCAGGATCTCGATGAGCTCCGCCGGATCGCGAACAGCCCGGGCCAGCGATTCCTTCCAGGATGGGCCGGCGGCCTCGCAGCCGCCCTCAAATGTGGCTCTTCGGCGGGGGTTTGTGATATTCTCCATGCGCGTTCGGGGGGAGAAGTTCCTTCGTTCGAGGTATATGTATCTTTGCGGAGCTAAAGGTACTTACGATTTTTACCGAGCACAACAGGCGATTTCGAGCATGGCGACAACATACGGAACCAGTGATTTTCGCAAGGGACTGCGGGTCGAGTTTGACGGTGAGCCCTACCTCGTGGTCGAGTGTGAATTCAGGAAGCCCGGCAAGGGGTCGGCGATCTATACGCTGAAGGTCAAGAACCTCCTGAACGGCAGGGTGCTCGAGAAGACCTTCAGGAGCGGGGATTCCATCTCCGGGGCTGACTGCCGTGACGAGAAGATGCAGTACATCTTCAATGACTCGCGCGATTGGCACTTCATGGACCCCGAGAACTACGAGCAGTACGCCGTCAGCAAGGAGCAGCTTGGAGATCTGTGGAAATACCTGGTCGAAGAGATGATGTGCGAGGTCACCTTCTACAACGGCAGCCCGATCACCGTGACTCCGCCAAACCATGTCGAGCTCGAGGTCGAGTACTGCGAGCCGGGCGCCAAGGGTAATACGGCGACCAACGTCACCAAGCCGGCCAAGGTGCAGACCGGCGCCGAGATCCAGGTACCGATCTTCATCAAGATCGGCGATGTGCTCAAGGTCGACACCCGAACGGGCGATTATATTGAGCGAGTCCACAGGTAAGAGCGCCGCGGCGGAGATCCTGGAGCTCCGGGCCGGGCTGCTGGCACGGGCCCGTGAATTTTTCGCCGGGCGCGGCATCATCGAGGTTGAGACCCCCCTGCTGTCGCGGGGCGTGGTGGTTGACCGTCATCTCGATCCGCCGGTATGCCGCTACAGTCCCGGCGCCGATGGGGCCGGGGAGACCCTCTACCTGCAGACCTCGCCGGAGGCCGCCATGAAGCGCCTGCTGGCCGCCGGCATGGGGGCGATCTACCAGGTCGCCCACGCCTTTCGAGAAGGTGAGCGAGGCAGGCTGCACAACCCCGAGTTCACCATCATCGAATGGTACCGGCCGGGGCTCGATCATCACGAGCTCATGGACGAGGTCGGCGCCCTCGTCAGCCTGCTCCTGCCGGAGGTCTCCAGGGATGGAGGCTGGGAGAAGCTCAGCTACCGACAGCTCTTCCGCGACCGCCTCGGGCTCGATCCCATCGAGTGCGGGGTGGGGGAGCTGGGAGGGGCGGCGGAAAAACTCGGAATAGAGATCGAGGGCGAGTTTGACTGGAATGACAGGGACGCCTGGCTCGACCTCCTGCTGTCGACGAGGCTGCAGGACGACCTCGGCACCGAGCGCCCGGTCTTCATCTACGATTACCCCGCCTCTCAGGCCGCTCTGGCGCGGCTGTGTCCCGCCGAGCCTCGCCTCGCGGAGCGCTTTGAGCTCTTCATCGGGGGAGTCGAACTCTGTAACGGCTACCATGAGCTGCTCGACGCTGCCGAGCAGCGTGGGCGCTTCGAGGAGGCCAACGAACAGCGCCAGGGCGACGGGAAACAGCCGCTGGCGCTCGATGAGAGGCTGCTGGAGGCTCTCGAGGCCGGGCTGCCGGAGTGCTCCGGCGTGGCGCTGGGTTTTGACCGCGTCGTGATGCTCGCCTGCGGGGCGGACTCCATCGACGAGGTGCTCGCCCTGCCCTTCGAGGAGGTCTGAGGCGGCGGCGCTTCTTTCTCCGGGCGGCTTGCCAGGGGGGCGGGAAGCCCGTAGCATGATGCACTGCCAATTATGGACAGGAGTCCCCAGCATGAGTGAGATCAGTATCCGCCCGGCCGCGCTCGATGACCTCGACACCATCGTCGACTTCAGCGCCCGGCTGGCCGTCGAGTCCGAGGGTGTCGAGCTCGACCGCGAGGTTCTCTCCGCCGGTATCCGCTCGGCGCTGGAGGATGCTTCGAAGGCGAGGTATTTCCTGGCCGAGGTGGCAGGGGACGATGGATGCCCCGAGGTCGTCGGGCAGTTGATGATCACCTACGAGTGGAGCGACTGGCGCGATGGCATGTTCATCTGGATCCAGAGCGTCTACGTTCGAGGTGAAGAGCGCCGCAAGGGTGTTTTCAGGGCGCTCTACAAGCACGTCACCGAGCTGGCCTCATCGCCGGGCTATTGCGGCGTGCGTCTCTACGTCCACGATGGGAATACCTCGGCGCGCGAGACCTACCTGCGTCTTGGCATGGTGGAGCCGGGCTATACGGTTCTCGAGACTCCCGATAAGCTCAAGCATGAAGATGAGGGCTGAGAAGTCTCAGGGCTCTTTGCGGGCCCGAAGAGCCTCGAGGATCTTTTCTGCCTGGGCGTTGTCGGGGTTGAGGAGCAGGGCCTCCTCGAAGTGCTCGATCGCTCGTGGGGAGTTTTCAAGCTGGAGGTAGAGGTTTCCGAGATTGTGGTGGATGCTGCCCCTGATCCGCTCATCGGCGCTGCTGAGCTCGAGGGCGCGCCTGAGGATGGATTCCGCCTTCACATGGTCGCCGGCGGCTCCGTGCAGGACCCCGTAGAGCTCGACGACCCCCGCATCATTGGGAGACTGGGCGATGACCCTCTGCATGCCGGCGATGCCCCGCTTCGGTTTTTGAAGGCGCAGGCAGGTTCTCCCCAGCTGTATGGACAGGTCCCTGGTGATCGCGGGCTTGCCGCGTGAGTATTCGAGGGCCCTCTCCAGGTGGCCCGCGACCTGGAGTGGATTGACCTGCAGCTGCGGGCTCCTGGCGAGGCTGGAGTGGTAGCCCAGGAGAACATCCTGGAGGTTTTCACCGGGTGAGCCGGTCACCACCCTGCCGATGAGAGTTCCTCGTTTGTTCAGCCAGTCGTCGGGGGAGCTGGAGAAGGACGTATTGAGCTTGTCAAGGTGGCCGATGATCTCCGCCGCCCTCTGGAGCATTTTCGCTCTCTGGTCCCTGGAGACGGCGGCGACCTTGTCCTTGTCGAGGCCCCTGAGACCCTGCCGGTTGAGGTCATCGAGGAGCTGCTTGTGGAGCACCCTGGCAAGCTCGAGGTGATGGAAGGCCTCCTGGCGGATGAGGGAGGCGGCCAGCTTGTCCGCTCCCAGCGCCGTGATCCAGCTTTCATCGGGCCTCGAGTAATCAGCCAGGATCATGTCACTGTAGGCGTCAAACTCGTGGCCATACATTCCCTTCGGGCATTCGAACTCGAGGATGGGGGAGCTGTCGGTATTGAGGGGGCCTGTCCCGGAGTAGGCGATCATTTTCCCTGTGTCCATGCGATAGTGCCGCAGCAGGCTCACGGCGTCGACGATTCCCAGCCCGGCGAGGTCCAGGCCGAATCCCGGGTTCTCAAAGAGTGAGCGCAGCCGGGCGGCGTCGAGACGGATCGGGCTCCTGCTGCCGATCAGCAGGCAATCGTAGCCCAGGTCCCAGAGCTGCGCGTGCTCGCCAAAGACCGTCGTAAAGGTGCGGATGACGGTCTTCAGGTCCTGGCTGCGCAGGTTGATCTTGTGGATCCACTGGCAGATGATCCCGTCATCTGCCAGCCGCCTCCTGCAGATCTCGAAGAATTCCGTGGTGAAGAGGTTCCCGATTCCGGCGATCCAGGGGTTGGAAGGTACCGAGGTGATGACATCGTAGGTCTCGGTGGTGAATTGCAGGTGGTTGCGGCCGTCACCGATCACGTTGCGCACCTTGGGATGGTTGTCCAGGGAGCCGCGGTTGGCCCTGGAAAAATAATCCCGCGCCGCCTCGATGACCTCGTGGGAGATCTCCAGGCTGTCAATGCTGCGCTCCGGCAGGGGGTAGAGGGTCAGGGTGCCGAGCGTCACCCCGCCTCCGAGGCCGAGGGTGAGGACCCGCTTCGGGTCCGGATGCAGGAGCATCGGCAGGTGTCCCGCCAGGACCTGGTGGGGGAGGTCCTGGTTATAGCTCCCATCTGTTTTGATGGAGGCATCGGCCTTCCCCGAGATTCTCAGCGCTATTCCCCTCAGGGGATTCTCGACGACGGTGACCTCGGCATGAAGCCCCACCTTGTGATAAAGGACCTTATTGCCTTTCTTGGTCTGGGCGATCAGCTCTTCCCACGGCAGGACAGCCTTGTTCCGGCGGTCCTTGTAGTAGGCGCCGGAGTAGTAGCTGTAGGCTCCGAGGCTCATGATGGCGGGGTGCCAGTAGTCGCTGCGGCTGTTCCAGGCATGGGGACGCATGACCCACAGGGGTATGAGCGACAGCAGGATGAGGGCCAGGGCGGCGGCGCGCGGCAGCTTCAGCCCCCCGGTGGCCACCCAGGGCAGCGCCAGTCCCACCAGGAGGTTCAGGGCGGCGCTGATGTAGAGGGTGTGAAAGACCTCGCCGAAGAGCGGAACGAAGAGGAAGCCGGCGGCCAGGGTCCCGAGGATCGCGCCCATCGTATTGGAGAAATAGGCCGAGCCGACCGCGCTTCCGACCCGCTCGAGCGCCAGGGTCCTGATCTTGCTTACCAGCGGGAAGACAGTCCCCATCAGGAGCGTACAGGGAAGCACCAGGCAGGAAACCATCCCCAGCTTGATCCAGAGGAAGCCCGCGTAGCTCGGTTCAGCGACCTGGTCGAACCAACGCGCTCCCCATAGGGGAA
>JAKUSY010000036.1:0-3995 GCA_022451445.1 Planctomycetota bacterium | reverse complement strand
GCATCCCAGGGCCGGGATGGTGGCGGAGACGAGGAGTCCCTTGACCGCGATGATCAATCCCAGCGTGAGGAGCGGTCTCTTGAGACGATCGACCAGCCAGCTCATGATCGCTCCGCCGAGCGCGATTCCAAGAATGAACAACGTCACGATGAGGCTGAAGGCGTAGGTGCTGTTGCCGATGGTCGGGATGAGCGCCTTGGTCCAGGAGATCTGCAGCAGCATGTTCGCGAAGCCGGTGATGCCGAAGCAGAAAACGCAGAGCCGGACGTTGAAAGGGATGGAGCTTTCCCCCCCGCTCACGGGTTCATTGTCTTCCATGGGAGCCTCGGTGGAGGCGGCCGGCGCCGGATCGAGCCCACGCGCCGCGGCTATCACCACGACCCCGATGACCACGTCGATGATCACAGCCAGCGCGGTGGTTCCCCAGAGCCCTAGGGTGGCGATGGCGAAGAAGCCGGTAAGGGCGGCTCCGAAAAAAGCGCCGAGGGTATTTACCGTATAGAGTCCTCCGATGCTCATTCCCACCCGGCTCATGCGCGTGGTGAGAAATTTCGACAGCACGGGCAGGGTGGCTCCCATGCAGGTAGTCGGACCGAGCAGAACGATGACGCAGAAAAGCAGCCTGCACAAAAGGAGGGGCATCGCCTCGGGATTTCCCTCGTAGGGCTGGTAGAGCCTGGCGAAGAGCGGTTCGGCGAGGCTGATCATCAGCGGCACAAGCAGGCAGAGGAGGCCGATGGCGAGGACGAGGATCCCGTAGAGACGCAGAGGATTTCTCGATCGGTCGGCGGCACGTCCCCCGAGGCGGCTTCCCAGGGCGAGTCCTCCCATGAAGACAGCGACGACGGCGGTGATGGAGAAGTGCGTATTGCCGATCACTCCGCCCAGCATCCGTGCCCACAAGACCTGGTAGAGCAGACCGGTGGCGCCGGAGAGGAAGAAGCAACTTAAGGCCAGTACTCTTAGTGGCATTCCCATTCGCCGTGAGGTTACCGATATTTGAGTCCATCGGGGGACCGGGACAGTTTACGGTTTTTAGCCGCTGGCGAGAAGGAGGTGCTTGCCGGGCCCCGGTTTTTACTCGACCACGGCGCCCTCAGACGCCGAGCCGACATGGCGGCTGTACTTGCCGAGAACTCCGCTGCTGTAGCGCGCCCTGGGCTTTTTCCAGCGCGCCCGGCGTCTCTTGAGCTCCGCGGCTGGAACCACCAGGTTGAGCAGTCTCTTACGGGCATCGATGAGGATCGTATCGCCGTTTTTCACCAGGGCGAGCGGGCCTCCATCGTAAGCTTCCGGCGCCACGTGGCCGATCATGAATCCATGGGTGGCTCCGGAGAAGCGGCCATCGGTGATCAGCGCCACATCGTTGCCGAGGCCGGCCCCCTGGATCGCCCCGGTTACATGCAGCATCTCGCGCATGCCCGGGCCGCCCTTGGGACCTTCGTAGCGGATGATGATGACATCATTGGGCTTGATCCGGCCCTTCTTGACGGCCTCGAAGGCGTCCTCTTCGCGGTTGAAGACCTTCGCGGGGCCCTCGTGGATCGATTTTTTCTGTCCCGAGAGCTTGATCACGCAGCCATCGGGGGCGAGCGAGCCCCTGAGGATGGCGATCCCGCCGGTTTTCTTCAGTGGCTTGCGGGCGCTCACGATGACCTGCTGCCCTTTCTTCGCCTTCGCCCTTCGCGCCTCGGCGCCCAGGGTTCGGCCGCTGACGGTCAGCTGGTCGCCGTGGATCTTCCCCGCCTTGAGCAATTCCCTCGCGACCAGGGCCATTCCCCCAGCCTCGAACATCTCCGGTCCGGTGTAGAGACCCCAGGGTTTGAGGTTGGCGAGCACCGGTGTCTTGCGGGAGATCCGGTCGAAGTCATCTATCTTGAAGCGAACCCCGGCCTCGCGGGCGACCGCCAGCAGGTGGAGGACGGCGTTGGTCGAGCCGCCGGTCGCCATGACCCCGGCGACGGCGTTTTCCATCGCCTTGCGGGTGATGATCCGGCTCGGGGTGATTCCCTTCCTGAGCATCTTAATCACCAGCTTGCCGGTCTCAACGGCGATTTTCTTTTTTCCGCGGTGCTCCGCCGGGACGTCATTGAAGCCCATCGGCGAGACACCGAGCATCTCGAAGGCCGTGGCCATGGTATTGGCGGTGAACTGGCCGCCGCAGGCGCCGGCTCCGGGGCAGGCGTGGTTCTCAAGGCCTTGAGCTCCGCCTTGCTGATCTTGCCGGCGTTGTAGGCGCCGATCGCCTCGAAGGTATCCTGGATGGTGAGGCGCTTCCCCTTGTACTCACCGTAGTTGATCGAGCCGCCGTAGAGCATGACGCTCGGAATATCGAGCCGCGCCATAGCCATGACCATGGCGGGAATCGTCTTGTCGCAGCCGGAGATCGTCACCAGGGCGTCGAACATATGGGAGCGCGCCACCAGCTCAACGGAATCGGCGACCAGGTCGCGGCTTACCAGGGAGCCCTTCATGCCCTCGGTGCCCATCGTGATTCCATCGGTCACGGAGACGGTGTTGACCTCGATCGGGGTGCCGCCGGCCGCGCGGACGCCGTCCATGACCCAGGCGGCGACCTCCCGGTGGTTGAAGTTGCAGGGCATGGTGCCGATCCAGCAATGGGCGACCCCGACCTGGGGTCTCGAGAGGTCCCTGTCACTGAAACCGATCGCTTTCATCATGGATCGGGCCCCGGCCCGGTCCACGCCGTCCAGTATCACCCTGCTCTTGTGACGGGTATCAAAGCTCATTGCTTGTCCTGGCTCCGAGTCTCGGATAGGTGGAAAAGAACCATTGAAGAGTGATTATGGAAAAAAGCAAGGCCGCCGCATAGGCCTTGATCTCCCTTTCAGGCTGGATTTTGTCGGCGGCTTCGCTTATTCCAAAACAACCGAGCCGGGCGTGTTTGCCCCTGTTGAGTCCCGGGAGGGTTCAGCCGGCCGGTTTTCCGGGTTTTATCGGTCTGTTTTTCACGGCAACGGGATGCTTTTGCGGGTGCACATCGGCTGTGCCCGCCCCTGGCGCAAAGGCGCGGAATTCAAGGATGCGAATCCTCTTCATCAACGAGAGAGTCGATTACTCCAACGCGGCGTCCTATTCTTTCGACCTGGCAACCGCTCTTGTCGAGAGAGGGCACGAGGTGCAGGTCTGTACCGGGGGCGGTGAGCTTCTCGATCAGTTTCGAGGCCGCTCCATCGAGACCTATGAGGTCAGCTTCAACATCCTCTCCATGAATAAGCTGCTGGGCTACCTTGGCGGCTTTGATCCCGATCTCATCCACGTTCAGAATCTCAGGAGCTATGAGTTCGGCCGCAAGATCACGTCTCGTCTCGCCACGCCCGTTGTGTTGACTGTTCATACCCGTCCCGGCCCCCGGGCGCGGCGTTCGCATGGGCAGAATTTCTGCGGAGCGATCGCGGCCAACGAGGTCATCCGGGAAGGCCTGGTCAACGAGCTCGATATGGACAAGAGCCTGGTTCGGGTGATCGAGCGGGGGATCGACCTGGAGGCCTTCAGGCCGGGTAAGCTGGAGTACTGGACTCCCGAGCAGGAGCGGCTGCCGGTTGTCGCCTGTGTGGGTCAGCTGAGCGAAGAGAAGGGCCAGCACCTGCTCATCAGGGCCGCAAGGCTCGTTCTTGACCAGGGTATCGAGGCCCACTTCGCGATTGTCGGGGATGGGGATACGGCCGCTTCGCTTCATGATCTCGTCAATGAGCTGGGGCTCGAGCTCAACGTCACCTTCTCGCCGCATATCGCCGGCCGCCAGGCGCTCTACGAGCTCTTTGACATCATGGCGATGCCGGGTCTCAAGGGAGGGGGCGGGGTTACGGCCATCGAGGCCATGGCGATGGGGCGCCCCCTGATCACCAGCGGAGTCGGAGAGATGCTCCACCTTGTCCAGGATGGAGAGACCGGCCTGCTGGTTCCCGAGGGTGACATCGAGGCGCTCGCGGCGAAGATCCTCGAGCTCATCAGGAATCCCGCGGAGATCTCGC
>JAKUSY010000359.1 GCA_022451445.1 Planctomycetota bacterium | reverse complement strand
CAGCCCTAAAGGTCAAAAATAAATACCTCCCGAAATCTCCACCAATGGAATCCCAGGAGAACGAAGCGTTACACTTTGCAACTGCCGTGCCACAGAGTACGGTTCAGCAACCGATCTGCCTTGCAGGTCCGACAGCGCAAGCTCCCCGCCAGTAAAAACCAAATCTAAACGATTATGGAAAAAGGTTTTAGCTGACCGGAAAGAACGCGAAAATCAATGTTCTCAGCTAATCCAGCAACCTCCTTTCTTGACTCTTCTCCCGACCGGGCATGGCCGGGTTGCACAACAAATGTCCTGACTTGTTGCCTTTTTTTTGTGCAACAAAACATTTACTGTGCAGAAAAAGGTACGGGCCAGGTCTGCGAATGGTTTCATCCGCAGAGTTTCTTGACGAGCTGGTTTCAGAGCCAGCATAATCCTCAGTCTTGTCTTTGAGATGAACTGGTGAATAAAAGGAATAGCCTCGTGTCCTCCCCTGAATGGCTGGTCTGGCAAATCATCGACTCCGCCTTTCCCGCGGGCAGCTTCGCTCATTCGAGCGGACTGGAAGCCGCGTGGCAGAACGGCAGGATCCGAGGCGAAGAAGAGCTGCTGGCCTTCACCGAGACCAGCCTGGAGCAGGCCGCCAACGGCCACCTCCCCCTGGTAATCTCCGCCCGAAACGATCCGGACTCATTCCGCGAACTCGATAGTCTCTGCGATGCCTTTCTCAGTAACCATGTAGCCAACCGTGCCAGCCGGCGTCAGGGCTCCACCCTCCTTGCAACCTGCGAAACGGTCTTTCAGAATGCCAAACTCATCCAATTGCGAGCCAGCGTACTTGAAAACGGCCTAGCCTGCCATCTCCCGCCGGTATTCGGTCTTATCTCCAATGTCCTGAATATAGAAAACCAAACCGCGCTCCGCATCTACCTCTATTTCATCATTCGTGGTATTTTGTCGAGCGCGGTGAGGCTCGGGGTCATCGGACCGTTGCGGGCGCAGGTCATCCAGCGCGGAGCCGCGTCATTCGCCGAGAAAATAGCGACTGACCATCCCGTGCCGAACATCGAAGACCTTGCCCAGACCGCGCCTCTCATCGAAGCGCTGCAGGCCAACCAGGACCGTCTCTACTCGAGACTTTTCCAGAGCTGATTTCCCAACGGAGCCGACAATGAGTTCCTCCCATTCCCACGATCACTCCCACGGCGAGCACTCACACAGTCATGAACACTCTCACGATCATGGACACGACCATGATCATTCGCACAGCCATGACCATTCCGGACACGGGCACACCCACGAACACATGGAGCATGCCGGGCTCTTCGAAGAGCGCACCCCGCCTACCGGCGATAGAGACTTCACCCGGCGTGCCTTCACGGTCGGAGTCGGCGGCCCGGTCGGCAGCGGCAAGACGGCCCTGCTGCTCGCCCTCTGCCGTGAGCTCAGGGAACGCCTCAGCCTGGCCGCGGTAACCAACGACATCTTCACCCGCGAGGACGCCGAATTCCTGGTCCGAAACGAGGCTCTCGAGGCCGAACGCATCGAGGCCGTCGAGACCGGCGGCTGCCCTCATGCCGCCATCCGGGAGGACGTATCCTTGAACCTGCTGGCCCTCGAGGAGCTCACGAACAGGGTCAAGCCCGACCTGCTCTTCTGCGAGTCCGGCGGCGACAACCTCGCCGCGCACTTCAGCCGGGAGCTCGCGGACTACACCATCTACGTCATCGACGTCTCGGGCGGCGACAAGATCCCCCGCAAGGGCGGCCCGGGAATCACCCAGTCGGACCTGCTGGTCATCAACAAGACCGACCTGGCCGAGGCGATCGGAGCCGATCTCTCGGTCATGGAGCGCGACAGCGCGAAGATGCGCGGTGATGGTCCCTTCATTCTCGCCAGGGTCAAGCACGGCGTAGGCGTCAGCGAGATCGTCGACCACGTCCTGAAGGCGTGGGAAGACTCCAGGAGCGAAGAGCAGGCCGAGGCCTGAACCTCTCCTCTCCCTGCAGCCTTTTCCTTTTCCTTCTGAAAAAAACCGGGCCACCGCTTCTACCTTGCAAGCGATGGCCCAAAACGGGGGAGGAATCTTACCCCCGGAAAGGAAGGTTCAAGTTCAGGACTTCTTCTTCGGCCCTCCAGTCGGCTCCGGAACCTTGCCATCGGGCCAGAGATACGAGCTGTAAGAGTCCGGAGACACCAGTCCATCAGACTCGTAGACAATCTTGAACTGGCCATCCTTCAGGATCTCACCGATATAGACCGGCTTGAGCGTGTGCTGGTTGCTCGGATGCATCGACTTCTTGCCGCCGGGGGCGTCAAACTTGAGGCCGTAAACAGCCTGCCTCACCTTGTCGACATCGAAGCTCTTCGCCTTCTCCACAGCGGCCTTCCAGACGTAGACGCCAAAGTAGGCCGCCTCGATCGGATCATCGGTGACCCTCCCGGCTCCGTCGGGGAGGTTGTTCTTCTTGCAGAAGGCCTTGAAGTCCTTGACGAACTTCCGGTTGGCTGAGCTGTCGATGCTCTGAAAATAGTTCCAGGCCGCGAGGTGTCCCACCAGCGGCGGCACGTCCATGGCGCGCAGCTCGTCTTCAGCCACCGAGAAGGCCATGATCGGACAATCCGCCGAGGTCAGGCCCTGGTTAGCAAATTCCTTGTAGAAGGGAACGTTGCTGTCGCCATTGATCGTCGAGAGGATACAGGCATCTCCACTGGCGGCGAACCTTTTGATCTTGCCGATAATGGTCTGGTAGTCCTGGTGATGGAAGGGAGTGTAGTCCTCGATGACGTTCTTGTCGGGAACGCCCTTGCTCTTCAGGAAAGCCTTCAACACCTTGTTCGCGGTCCTTGGGAATACATAGTCGGTGCCGAGCAGATAGAACTTCTTGCATTCGTACTCCTCAATCATGTACTCGGCGGCGGGAACGAGCTGCTGGTTCGGGCTCGCGGCGGTGTAGAACACGTTCAGAGACTGCTCTTCACCCTCGTACTGGACGGGGTAGAACAACAGCTGGTTGTATTCTTCGAAGACCGGCAGGCAGGACTTCCGGCTCACGGAGGTCCAGCAGCCGAAGGTCACCGCGACCTTGTGCGTGTTGATCAGCTCTTTCGCCTTCTCGGCGAAAAGGGGCCAGTTGCTGGCCGGATCGACCACAACAGGCTCAACCTTCTTTCCCAGGATGCCTCCCTTGGCATTGATTTCTTCAACCGCCATCAGGACCACGTCTCTCAGAGAGGTTTCTGAGATCGCCATGGTGCCCGAGAGAGAATGGAGAACGCCGATCTTGACGGCGCCCTTCTTGGCAAACCTGGAAAAATTCTGAGCCCTCAGGGCCTGGGGGCTGGATAAAAACGAGACTACAAGAACTAACGCCAGAAACCTGATTGCCTTGAACATAACAAACCTCCTGATAACGAAAAACCTGCCGGGCCGCCATCTGCTGCCGGTCGGGCGAACAATAAACAGACTAGAAACAAAAAGAACTTCCCGCTCGTCCCCGTGACACCGGGTCTCAATCAGCATCGACGAGGACGCTCAGTGGATTCGCAACTGACGTGCCAAAACACCCCACGAAAAACCCGAAAGGCGTCATTACCTTCAACGCGACTCTGAATAATGACCGCCGGCGATGACCGAAGTCTTCCCACAACAGGGAAATAGAGACCCGGGTCATCCCTGCAGCGATCAATTAAAAACCGGCCGGCCGGCCCATGCCGCCCCGGCATTCAATGGGCCTGCCCAGGAGGACCTGCACAGAAAAGCCACAGCCCGGAAGTTAAAACAAGTGCAGCCGCCCATCAAATGGGCAGCGAACTCCTGCGCCATCTGCCGAAGGGGCTCCAGCATCAGGGAAAACCGATGGCTGGAGCTGGCGAAGGGTCTTGCGGATTACCGAAGCCTGGATCTCAGCTCTCTTCACCGCCCCCGGCATCGTCACCTCCAGCGGCATCCTTGCCGATGACGACCCGGTCGTAGACCAGCGCGGCAAGCGCCCCGCCGAAGATCGGGCCGATCCAGTAGCAATGGTGAATGTCCCAATGGCCGCCGATGCGGGCCGGTCAGATGGAGCGGGACGGGTTAATGCTGGCGC